>NZ_JAEHBK010000209.1:0-242 GCF_016483685.1 Bacillus cereus group sp. N8
CTTCAGGGTAATGTAAGGCCTTTGCTTTTGTACCTTGGTAAAAAAGCGGCGGTTTAGCCATTGGCATTCTTTTTCTAAAACACCAACTATAGCGGCTACACCTGCCGCCTGCAATTTTTCGATGCATTTGCCATCTACCTGCGCAAATGGGTCGCGGCAGCCAACTACAACTTTGGGGATGTGGTGTTTAATGATGAGATCGGCACAGGGTGGCGTTTTGCCATAGTGCGCGCAAGGCTCTA
>NZ_JAEHBK010000210.1:0-241 GCF_016483685.1 Bacillus cereus group sp. N8
TTTCTTCTTGATTTTTTGCTTCTTCTTCTTTTACCTGTTCTTTCTCTTCTTGTTTTTCGCCTTCAACTTCTTTTACCGGTTCTTTCACTTCTTCTTTTGCTTCTTCAACTTCTTTTATCGGTTCTTTCACTTCTTCTTTTGTTTCTTCAACTTCTTTTACCGGTTCTTTCACTTCTTCTTTTGTTTCTTCAACTAATTTTAAAGGTTCGTTCTCTTAGTCAAATGTATATTGAACTTGTTT
>NZ_JAEHBK010000211.1:0-241 GCF_016483685.1 Bacillus cereus group sp. N8
ATTTCATCTAGCCTCATATTCATATCTTCTTTCTAATATTTTTTCTAAGCAAGTAAAGCAGCATACTCTTGAATCGTCGATTATAAATTCCCTCCATTTTCATCTTCTTATAATTTCCAAGTCCCTTCATTTGTTTGAAGAGATGCTAACCTTTTCACGAAAGGATCTATTTCTTAATTTCGCCCTAATAATTTGAGTAAAAAAATCTGTCTCTTATACACATCTGACGCTGCCGACGAAT
>NZ_JAEHBK010000212.1:0-241 GCF_016483685.1 Bacillus cereus group sp. N8
CCGCCCTTCTATTTTAAACGCTCCCGCCTCCACCGCGAGCTCCTCAAGGTTATACTTGTGCTGCTGGACATGTTTATAAGCGACCGACTGGATCTCAAGGTGTTCAAGGTAACACGGGTGCTACTGGATCTCAAGGTGCTCAAGGTAACACGGGAGGTCCCGGTGCGACTGCGGCGACAGCTGGACAATAAACAGCTGGGGGGCGGGGGGCGGGGGGGGGGGGAGGGAGGGGGGGGGGGGG
>NZ_JAEHBK010000213.1:0-241 GCF_016483685.1 Bacillus cereus group sp. N8
TGCTTGTAATTGTTTCTTTTTCAGTTCATAATTAAGCACAAATCTATTATAATCACATATATAGCGCTTAATTTTTCGCTCATCTATATGTTAAATAACTTTCGTAATATTGTTCAAAAATACTTCATCGTGCGAAATTATAATATAAGCTTTTTCATACATTTGTAAATATGATTGCACCCATTCTATATTAGCTGTATCTAAATAGTTAGTTGGGTCATGTAATAATAAAACAACCGCT
>NZ_JAEHBK010000214.1:0-241 GCF_016483685.1 Bacillus cereus group sp. N8
CAACCACATACAGAGTATCCACAAACGCGCCTTGTGCATAATCCACGACCAGAGAAACCTAAACCTCCAGTAGTTCCACAAACAGTATCAGAGAAACCAAAACCGCCAGTAGATCCACAAACAGAACCAGAGAAACCAAAACCGCCAGTAGATCCACCAACGGAACCAGAGAAACCGAAGACGCCAGTAGATCCAACAACCGAACCAGAAAAACCAAAGGCTCGAGGAGAGAGGGCGCCGG
>NZ_JAEHBK010000215.1:0-240 GCF_016483685.1 Bacillus cereus group sp. N8
CTCGTGGGCTCGGAGATGTGTATAAGAGACAGTCTCAAATCCAATCCGTTTTTTTATTTCCGCTAAATTTACCTTCGCAATAGCTCGTGCCTTCTCAGCACCTTTTTCTAACGCCTCATATAGTAAATGCGGCTCATTCATATACTTAACGTATTTTTCGCGATAATCTGCTAACTCACGGTCTACAATGCGAAATAACTCTTTTTTCACATCCCCCCAACCAATCCCGGTCTCATACTT
>NZ_JAEHBK010000216.1:0-240 GCF_016483685.1 Bacillus cereus group sp. N8
TCCAATCGAACCTGGAGATAGCTGGTTCTCCCCGAAATAGCTTTAGGGCTAGCCTTAAGTGTAAGAGTCTGGGAGGGAGAGCACTGATTGAACTAGGGGTCCTCATCGGATTACCGAATTCAGTCAAACTCCGAATGCCAATGACTAATCCTTAGGAGTCAGACTGCGAGAGATAAGATCCGTAGTCAAGAGGGAAACAGCCCAGATCGCCACCTAAGGTCCCAAAGAGAGTATTAAGTG
>NZ_JAEHBK010000217.1:0-240 GCF_016483685.1 Bacillus cereus group sp. N8
GTCCAACTGGTGCTACTGGAGCTACTGGTTCAACAGGAGCAACGGGAGCAACAGGAGATACAGGTCCAACGGGACCAACTGGAGCAACAGGAGCAACGGGAGCGACAGGTTCAACGGGAGAAACAGGAGCAACGGGAGCAACGGGAGCAACGGGAGCAACAGGTGCAACGGGAGCAGCAGGAGCTGCTGGACCAACTGGAGCAACTGGAACGAATGGGACTACGGGGCCAGCAGGAACAG
>NZ_JAEHBK010000218.1:0-239 GCF_016483685.1 Bacillus cereus group sp. N8
ATTAGCTCAGTTGGTAGAGCATCTGACTTTTAATCAGAGGGTCGAAGGTTCGAATCCTTCATGGCTCACCATTTTAAATTTAATGCGGGTGTAGTTTAGTGGTAAAACAAGAGCCTTCCAAGCTCTGGTCGAGAGTTCGATTCTCTTCACCCGCTTTTCAATTATGGGCCTATAGCTCAGCTGGTTAGAGCGCACGCCTGATAAGCGTGAGGTCGATGGTTCGAGTCCATTTAGGCCCA
>NZ_JAEHBK010000023.1:0-60352 GCF_016483685.1 Bacillus cereus group sp. N8
TCTATAAACGATAATAAAATACTACGTGAAAAGATCGCATTTTGTATAAAAATATCCCTTAAGTTGATGGGTGTGGGTCAGTACCCCATAAAGAAAAGACACTCATATATGAGTGTCTTTTCCGATAGTTTTTTTAGCAGAAGCAAGAAGCTCCAACTATGATTAATAGAATAAATAATACAACTAATAAAGCAAAGCCGCCGCCACAACTACTGCAACTACCACCAAAGCCCATAATAGTTCCTCCTTTAATGGGAGGGGAAAACTAAGGTTCACTCATGTATTTTAACGGATTCATTTTACTTTATGTTTTTTACGCATGAATTGAGCAGGTCCTTTTAGAAATAAAAAAAGACACCCTAAGGTGCCTTCCTTGATTTGCTAATCTAGTTTGATTGTATTACTTATTAGAATTGTATATGTATGTTAATGCGACTATAATACCAGAAATAATGAATACTGTAGCTTTGAAATAAAGTTTGATCATTTTTGTGATCTTTTCTCCATTAAAGTGCCCGATTGCGGAAGATCAAGAAAATGATTATGATTACTGCTTATAGCTTGGTGAACTAACGCACCCGTTACTTTAAGTGAATTGATTCACAATTTCACTGGGAATTTACCTAAAAAAGCTGAATTAACTTAATAAAAAAGGACTCCCTTTTTGGGAATCCAATTCATTCAGCATCACTTTGGTTAAAGTCTAATCTTCTCGGTTCGCAACACTGTCATTAGCCTCATCGGCACCTTCGCCGACTACGTTACCCATCGCTCCTCCTGCAACAGCTCCTGCAACGGTACCAAGTGGACCAAGAACAGAACCCAAAGCAGCTCCAGCGACAGCACCGACACCAGTTCCTACCGCTTCGCCAGCATCATTATCGACACGGTTACGTTCATTTTTATCAGCCATTCATCTCACTCCTTATTTAGAATAGGCAAGTACTTTCCAGCACAATACCTTACATATTTTCCCTATAAGGACAGATTTATGTGAATTTTATAAAGTAAAAACACCCATATAAGAGTGTCTTTTCCAATAGTTTTTTTAGCAGAAGCAAGCAGCTCCAATGATGATTAATAAAATAAACCATACAACTAATAAAGCAAATCCACCAGCATTTCGGAAAAAATCCACGCCAGGATAGGAATGTATAAAAAAATGAATAGAGTCATAGAAAAAGAAAAAGAAAAAGGCAGATCCCCACTCTCACAAGGAATCCGCCTTTTTCTTGCTACCGATAATGATGCGTTATGTATACTATATACATTCAAAATTGAATTTAAGTAGGCTACTAGGCATACATCCAATCTAAGCTTTAACCCTGAGCATAAAATTAGTTATAAGTCTAATTTCAATAAGGAGTGAACCTCGAATCATGGTATATATACGACAAATGCCACTCTATGCCCAGAGTCCTTGGGTTCTTCAAAATTATTTATTTCGATTTACGTATCTGCGGCTTAGAAACGGCGACAATTTCTGGTTTTTTTTGACGACTGTTGGGCACGAAAGAATTTATGGCTATAGGTTTTTCGGCGGAAGATGGAATCATTATTCGGTTGCCATAAACGATATTGTTTCTTTCCATTGTTCTCCTCCGACTCCAACTCTATATTAAAACACTACGCCTGACCTTCGTAATCTGAACTAACTCATTAGATTTCCATCCCGAACATACAGTGTAGAACTTCCGAGAACGAAAATTATGTGAACACGAAAGTCCTCCAGCTAAACAATCTAGAGGACTTTTAATAGCCTTCTAAATACATTTGTTATATGTTATGTTTTTCAATTCATCAAGAAGAGGGAGAGAGGCTGGTCAAAGTAGGAGTAATTCCAAATCTATAAAGCAAAAAAGATTAACTAACGATAGCGAATTTTACGTTAACTAACACCTCTTGTGGGGGCTAGTTGTTTTTTTAGAGTAACAAAGATGAGATTTCATTGTTAGAAAATGTCTAAGTGTATAAAATTCGCGTTTTCATACCATAGAATTGTATGATGAATCATTTAATATATTTTTGCTAATAACGCTTTATCATACTTTTACTTTACATAAATAGCACCTTAGAAATGTCTATGATTAATGGGAATAGCCTATACAGAGTTAGTTCATACACCCTTACTTATCGGTAGCTAAATTCCATTAATGATCCAAAAGGATTTATGAAATAAAAAGATGAATATATATTTAAATACAAATTCGATTTAAAGAAAAGTGATAAGAAGAAATCAGAGGGACATCACTTCAAATTAATTACACCAAACATTTATAAGAACACTTTATATACCAAACAAAAAAGCAAGCAATTCCAGCGATCCGCTAAAACTACTTGCTCTTCTACTTATTATCTCTATTTTTACTCTTTAATAAATTCCTTCGTACTTCTCACTGTATCAATCGGACGAACTAATTTTTCGATTTCTTCACGTTTTGGCTCTAGGAATGGAGGTAAAGATAATTTTTCTCCAAGTGTTTCGTATGGCTCATCTCCCATAAAACCTGGGCCATCTGTCGCAAACTCGAATAAAATTTGCGGCGCAACTCTTGCGTATAATGACTCAAAGAAGTGGCGGTTTACATAACCAGATGAAGGAAGCCCTACGCTACCGATTCTCTCAATCCATTCTTCTAATACAGCGCGATCTTCTACGCGGAATGCGGCATGGTGCACTGTACCAAAACCTTGTTGTGCTTCAGGAAGAACCGTATTATGTTCTACAATGACAGAAGCACCGTTTCCACCTTCGTTCACTTCGAATAAATAGAATTCTCCTTCTTGAGCAACCTCTTTAAATAATAGAACTTTTTCTAACACTTCTTTGAAGAAACTAAAGTTCGCAATACGGATAAATACAGGTCCTAAACCAGTAATTGCGTATTCTAATGGAACTGGTCCGTTTTGCCATGGTGTACCTGATTCTATCCCTTTATCCAGTTCATCTGAGATTAATTGATACTGTTGATCATCAAAATCAACGAAAGAAAGAGTTTTCTTACCAAATTGCTCTTTAATGCCTGTATGTTCTACTTCAAGACGGTCAAAACGTTTCACCCAATATGCTAATGCTGCATCAGTTGGAACTCGGAATGATGTTTTTGAAATTTCATTTGTACCGTGTACACCTTTTGGAACACCTGGGAAGTCGAAGAATGTCATATCTGTTCCGGCACTACCTTTATCATCTGCAAAGAATAAATGATACGTTTGAATATCATCTTGGTTTATTGTTTTTTTAACTAAACGCATTCCTAAAACATGAGTGAAAAATTCATAGTTCTTTTCTGCACTACTTGTAATTGCTGTAACGTGGTGAATTCCTTTTAATTGGTTCATTTTATATTCCTCCAATGGTTTTTTAAATTATATTTTCTCTTCTATTACTTCTCTTCAATAGGTGCTAAATTCGCTTCAATTTCTGCTCGCTGATTTTCTAAGAACGGTGGTAAATCAAGTTTTTCTCCTAAATGCTCCACATCTCCATCAACTGTAAATCCTGGTCCATCTGTCGCAATTTCAAATAGAATTCCGTTTGATTCACGGAAATATAAGCTTTTAAAATAGAAACGGTCGATGATTCCTGAAGAATGGAAACCTCTTAGTTTCACCTGTTCTTCCCAATAAGCGAGCTCTGCATCATTTTTCACACGAATTGCTAAATGGTGAATGCTACCGCGGCCCGGCTTTTCAGTAGGACCATCTAAATATTTCACAACGATTTCTCCAAAAGCTTCTCCTTTAATGGACTGAAAAATTGCTTCCTCTTCGCTGCGGCTAACCTCTGTATAACCAAACATCTCTGTAAGTGTACTCGCCATTTTATCAAGTCTACGAACTGTCATTTCCACAGAACCCATTCCTTGAATTTGATGTTCAGCAGGAACTTCTGATTTCTCCCAAGTTTCCCAATGCTCTACTTTTTCTCCGTTTGAAACGAGTAGTACAAGACGAAGACCTTCAGCATCCTCAAATTTCAAAGCAGTACGATTTGCATATGTTGTAATTTCACTATGTTTTACACCAAATTTCTCAAATCGTGCTTTCCAGTAATGCAAGCTATCCTCTGACGGAACGAGTAATCCAATTCGAGTAATTGCATTCGTACCGCGATATGTTTTTCCTACTAAAGGAATTTCAAAAAACGATAGCTCCGTACCTGGACTTCCTGTTTTATCTCCATAAAATAAGTGATACATTGATGGATCATCTTGGTTTACTGTCATTTTCACGCGACGTAAACCAAGCACGTTTTTATAAAAGTGATTATTTTCATTTGCATTTTTCGTAACCATTGAAATGTGATGATGCCCTTTAATTTCATACATTGTTTATTCCTCCGTTTCGTTTTACTAGTCAAGTGATAACTAAAAAAAATAACATTTCCCACAAGTAATATGGTTTTTAGCTTTTCAATTTATACTCATTATGTTTTTGTAAATTCATCTTAGTTTTTACTGAATAAGTTACTTTGTTTTTTTAATCAAAAGCAACTGAGTGTATGTTTTTCATATGACTCAATCGCTTTCGTTACTATCACTTTACACCTCAAGTGATTAAAAAGCAAGTGAAATATCTCAAATTCGAGACATTTTTTATTGCATAACATTTTAGACTGGAGAATGGTGAATTTCTATATAGGATAGCGTTATAAAAATGTGGATTTACAACGCTAAGGCCATTTTTATAAACTTTTCCTTACGTTTTCATGTATCCACTTCCGCATCAGCTGTAACTCCTCATTTGAAGCAGTTTCTTCTCCATATCTAACTTTCTCATGAATTGGAATAATATCACTGTTCTTATGAATACGGGAAAACCATTGTTGAACCTTCTCTTTTCAAACTTCGATAATGTTAGCTCCCATTTTATTAGCGTTGCTCTTGCTTCTTCCGCTGGCACTATTAAGCTATCTCGGTCTTCTTATTCTGCATCTTCTCCAAGTTTTCGTACTTCTTTTTGTTTCAAATATATATGATGCATTGTCTGCTTCTTATTCCGTATACGGCGAAAGATAAAAAATACGATTACCATCACTAAGAATAGGATGCCAAATGGAATGAAAGGATACCTTGATCGTAGAGGTTGGTAGTATGAGGTTAAGTAAAATAAGAGCCGTCCTGTTGGGTGGCTTTTTTTATGTTCTTTTAATTATGCTTGATATGCCATGCTATCTGGAAATTCCTCGTTCTTTCTAAGACATCGCACAATCATAATACACGCACAATTAAAATAATGTTCTCTCATATTTAATGAATCCACTGGAGCTTGCTCTATGTCATAGAACATTCGTTCCTTTTTATTATAGTGCATCTTACCTATTTTAGCGGGTGATTCAGAAGGATAGTATTGATAAACAACTATCTCTTCATCCTCAAATTCTTTAGTCATTAATAAACATATTGCCATAAATAAGCCCCCCTTATTTATATTGAATTTCATGTTTGGAGTTGTCTGAGAAAAATAATTTCCTGATTTCTAGTTTGAAGTTTTTGAAAATGACTAGCCTTCTTTTAAAAATTCAATGTTGATTCTATTAAATTCAATTTCAACATACTTGTTAAAGTATTCACTGTGTTCCGGGAATATTTCATCTTCGTCTGTAATAATAATCCCTGCATCAATAAACCCATGATTTAACATTCCACTAATACGATACTTAAAAGAATTATCACTCCTTTTTAAACTTTTAACTCCATCTATTCCTTCGTTTATTTCAATATTATCGAAAACTGTAATGTCGAGAATAACAGGATAACTTTTTCCCTCTTCAATTTTATATGGACAAACAGTGGAGAATCCCGTAAACACTATACCGTTAATATTTATTGTAACTTCCTCTTCCATTAGCTTATTGGTTTTTTCTACATACGCCATATATTTCATGTTTTTTCCTCCCTTTCCTAATTGAAATTATGAGATAAAAAATGTGAACATATAAAATAAAACTTGTCTAACAGAAAATGAAGCCAATTTATATGTGAAATAGTAGACAAAACCACCTATTAAAAAGGTGGTTTTGTTTATTGTCATACTTTAAATTTTCGCTAATCCCCACATACTGAATTCATAATAATATTCCGTTCTCTCAATACATAAGCCGAAATCTAAATCATCACCAACTAATACAAAATCTCCACTGCCAATTAAAAAACCTGATTTGATTGATAAATCCTCTAAATTATCAAATATTTCATCAATATTCAGCTCAACTGCTTCAAGGTCATATTCTGTAAAGAAAAATAATCTCCCTTGGTTAACTGGGAAATTAATGGTATTAATGAGTTCACTTAATAGCTCTATTGAGAGCTTTCTATTTTCTTTATAATTGGTATCACCAATTTTCTTTTTGTCTGAAACTTTTTCTAACTTACTAAATAATCCTTTACAAAATAAATCATTTGTTTCGGCATCCATAAATGATTCTTCAGAAACAGTAACAAGACTAGATAGTTCATTTATAAGTTCTTTTCTTCGAGCTTTTCTTTTAAGAATCTCCATGCGACCTTTATTTAAATTACTCAAACTTTTTCACACCTTTAGTTTTTATTTTTTTTCTGTTTTTTATACCCCACAAAATCTTCTGGATAATGTCCGTCAAGCTGATCATATCTTCCTTTATCCATCGGATTCCCTTTTCTATCTGTTGCAATATGAAAATGAGGACCTCTTCCCATTTTATCTTCTTGATGCTCAACAATAAATCTTTTTTGACCCTTAAAATTAGTATATTCCTCTACCCATCTATTTTCACTTGTTCCATCATACACATGAACAGGTTTTTGATGCGGAGTAGAATTAGGAATTCCGGCATCACGTTTCACTTTTCGATATGCACCATTACGAGATAATACTTTATCTTGTCTTTCAAGATGGTTTTTATAATTTTCAGCAGCCCTAATAGATTTAGCAGCTTCAGCGGCCTTAGCGCTTTCAACAGCCTTGGCAGTCATCTTAGCACCTTTAGCAACCTTAGCAAGTTTTCCAACTGGTGTAATACCCAAAACCATCATTCCACCAGCTCCAACTCGATCCAACCATGAAATTTTCTCGCCTGTCGAGGGATCTACGCCATTCCAAACACGTTTGAGATCATATTCACCGGTCAATTCTCCGGCTATGTCACGAGCTAATTTTCCACCATCAAATCCGTTTTCCTCCGAAGAAGGTTTACCACACATTGCGCCTTCTTCCAATGTAACATCTTGATTATCTGCATTACGGAATTTTTCAGCAATTCGTTTCAAATCTTCTTCCACTTGTATAATTGAATTGATAGATGTAAAAGCTTTTGGTCTCGCATCATTGAACATTTGAACGAATTGTTGATTAGAGGCACCAATCCATTGAAAACACAAATGATCAATTTCATTTCATAAATTATTATGTATAGATTCTAATGCGATTCGGGTATTACTTGCACAATTAGCAACTTCTTCTAGCATTTCAGGTGTCACTTTGATTTGAACCATTTCTTTCCTCCCTTTTCCCAATTAAAATTATGAGATAAAAAGAAAAAAATGTAAATACAGAAACTTTAGATTAGTATAATAATGTGTATGTAAAATAAAATCTGCTTAATTGCAAATAGAACCTATGTGTATGTGAAATAAAGTTAGTAAAATAAAAGAGCATCCCCAAACGGAAATGCACTTTTATTTCAGGTTTAAATTACACCCATTCCTTTTAACATCTCAATTAAACTAGTATAGAAGTATTCACATGCTTCTGTCTCAGAATTAAATGTCTTAAGATTACTCTTTGTTCCTCGTTCACTATAATATACTTTCCATACTCCATTCTGTTCATTTAAACAATACGATTCGTTTGGTAATCCACCCTTTAAACTATATAAATCCTTGGGCATCTCTTCTTGTAATAATTTCTGTTCTAACTCATTTTTTTGCATGTTTAGAACCTACCCTTTTCAATGATTCTTCTTCAATTATTTCCTTTTAACTATTTCATTTCATTTTTAATAAAGAAAACAGCCTCACTAAGCGTATTAACACTTAATGAGGCCATTCGATTCACACTTTTAATTATGGAACGTCGGCTTATAGAACGACCGATTATCAAGAGCAAATACACGCTCAGTGTATTCACCTGGTTTTGTACGTCCTAATGCGCGGTCCATCATGTTCATTTTTGCATCTAAGTTGTCGATATAGTGCAGAATTTCTGCTTCTTTTACTAATGGTGGTTTTGGGCTACCCCACTCTGCTTTTCCGTGGTGAGAAAGAACGATGTGCTGAAGGATCAACACTTCTTCTGCATCAATTTGCAATTCGTCTGCTGCTTTCCCAATTTCGTTTACCATGATAGAAATGTGACCTAGTAAATTTCCTTCTAACGTATACGTTGTAGAAATCGGGCCAGATAGTTCGAATACTTTACCAAGGTCGTGTAAAATAACGCCTGCATATAGTAAATCTTTATCTAACGATGGGTATAGCGTAGCAATAGCTTTCGCTAAATCTAACATCGACACTACGTGATAAGCTAGTCCAGATACGAACTCGTGATGATTTTTCGTCGCTGCTGGATATTCTAAAAATTCGTTTTGGTGCTTATTTAACAAATGTCTTGTTAGACGCTGAATGTTCGGGTTTCTCATTTCAAATATGTATTGCGTAATTTTTTCAACCATATCTTCTTTTTTCACTGGTGCTTTTTCTACGAAGTCCGAGATATCTGTTACTTCATTTTCATTCGCAACACGGATTTGTTTCACACGTAATTGAATACGTCCTTTATAGTTTAGAATATCTCCAGCTACTTTAACGATTGTTTCCGCTACATATTGTTTTTCAACTTCTGGTGATACATCCCATAGCTTCGCTTCAATATCTCCACTTGGGTCTTGTAAAATTACTGTTAAAAACGGTTTCCCATTGCTTGCAAGACCTTTTGTCGCTGTTTTAATTAACAAGAAAACATCGACTTGTTCACCAACTTCATATTCTGCAATTTTCTTTTTCATTCGAATTCCTCCACCAAATCAATTACTTTTAGTATAGCATACTACAACTCATTTTCTTTACGCTTATGCGTTAATTTTATAATCTCATTTTCTGTAAAATACGCGAGTAAATGCGCATGACATGTAAAGAAGATAACTTGTCTATCTTTCGCAATTTCCTTTATAAGTTCAATCGTTCGATTCGTCCTTATCGCATCAAAATGCACGAAACTATCGTCAATAATAAATGGATAATCATGCTCAAACGTTTTCGCTAGTGCAAATCTCAGCGATAAGTATAACTGCTCCGCTGTCGCTTGGCTTAGTTCATGACTGTAAAAACGCATACCATCATTACGTTCGACAATGAACGGCTCCGCCTCTGACGGTGAGAATATTTTACTATATCGTCCGCCTGTTAAATAGACGAAATACTCTTCTGATTTTTGTAAAATACGCGGAAGATGCACTTCATGATAATATTGCTTCGTTTTCGTTAATACTGTCTTTGCCGCTGCATATGCAGCCCACTTCTTCACTTGTTCACGTACTTGCGCTTTTTTCATTTCCCATTCATGCATTAAATCACCGTACGTACTACCTTCTTCTAAATTCGCAATTTCCATACGGTGTTTCGCAATACGCTCCGTCAGTTCTTTCTCTTTCGTCAGACAGTTTTTCGCGGATGTCATTTCTTGCTTTAACTTTTCATCATAACCGTCAGCCTCATAATGTTCCGCTAATGATAAACTCGTTAAACGCTGTTCTAGCAAATCAATTTGCGGTAATAAACGTCCTACTTGCTTCTCAGCATCTTCACGTTTTTCCGCCAGTTTACCTGCTTCTAAAAACATCTCTTCATTTGTAGACTCTGCGATATGCCATAAACCGTCTCGCTCTACTAAAAGTTGTTTCAATTGCTCTTGCATGACCTCATATTCTTCTTGCCATTCCGCCAGTTTTTCTTTCAGCTGCTTACAAGTTTGACGCTTTTCTTTCTCATTTTGCATACGAATTTGTGCCTCGTGCAAATTACTATACTCTGCACTACCGATAACAGTTTCTAGTTTATGTTCAAAGTGCGAAATCATTTCATATAATGAAGATTTCCGCGTGCCTTGTTTCTCTAATTCACGATACAATTGCTGTATTCTTTCAATCCGCTCAAATGCCGGCAATATGTGTGCATACGTAAAAAATTCAGGAAACATATAGCGCGTTTTATACGCATCTACTTGTTCTCCTATTTGGAAAGTTTCTCGCTCCCATTCTTCATATGATGAAACGACTTTATCATAAGCTCGTTCCATTTGCTGCAATTTATAAGACTCTCGCTCAAATAACTTTCGAATCTCTTCATCCTTTTCTAACTGATAACGAACGGACATCGCTTCTTCACTTTGTCTTCCGCCAGCACTTTGCTGAAGAGTAAGGAGTTCTTCTTGTAATCCGCTTGATGGATCTTTATATAAAACGAGTGCTAAAACAATCCCTACAAAAACAATGACACTAATAAATAATAGCACGCGGTTATCTATAAATAGACTCGTGAATAAAACAAGCGTGTTAATAAGAAGTAAAAGAAGACAAACTCTTTGCCACTGTTTTTTCTTTTGCTTAGCAAATCCTGCTTTCTCTTCATACTTACGCTTCATTCTCTCTGCGCCCATACCGATAAACGCCGCATCTTGGAACAATTTTTCTTTCTCAACTAACGCATTTCGCTCTTCATCCGCTAACATTTGTTTCTGAATCTGTCTTATATTTTCTTCTTGCTCTTCTAATTGCTCTTGAGCCGTTTTAAAACGTTCATCTAGTTGCACTTTTTGCGATTCTAATTCACGCGCCTTTTGCACAGTTTGCGTAATTAATTCTTTCGTTGCTAAACTTATATCAAATGAAAGAACCATCTCTTGTTCAAAAGTTGCTCCAATTTGCTGCTGTAATTCTGCGATTTCTTCTTTTATATTCGTAATACTTCCCGTCATATCACGCATTTCTTGGCGTGCATTTTCATAAGACATGTGCTGCATACGAAGCTCTTCTACGTAACTTTCTTTTTGTAAAAATGCTTCATCTATTTCTGTGGAATCAATTTCTGATTGCACTGTTTCTATCTTTTTTTGAAGTGAATCTACTTGTACTTGGAGCGGTTCTATCTTTGCCTTTACCGCCTCATAGCGCACCATTCCGTTTACAGGAAACTGCCCGTTCTCGTTTTCTAACACTTTCTCGTGCGCACTCTTTTCAATAACGAGAGGCTCAAGCGCCGCTAATATTTCATAGTCTTGCTTTCGTCTTTCGGCTGACTCTTTTTCCGCACGAACAGAAGCAAGTTTCTCTTCACTTTCTTTTAACTGCTCGACCTGTTTTTCATACGTGCCAATCTTCCCTTGCCACTCTTTCATCTTTTCCTCAATTTTCTTCATCTCTTGCAGTGACACGTTAATTTCAGGATTACGACCACTCGGCTTAAAACGCTGATTCATTTCTTTTTCTAATTTTTTATCTAACTGCAATAACGCATCGCTTCCGACTGCGCTTGCCGAAAATAAATAATTACCGATATCCGCTTCGCCGAGCTGATGAATATTTTGCAAACCATGCATATCAAATGAAAAAACAGAGTCAAATAAGCTTTCATTCACACCGCTTAATATATCGTTTAAAATATCTTCGCCGCCAGTTTTCCCGTCTTCAAAATAAACGGTCACCTCACCAGCTGCCGTCTTTGGCAATCGTTCAATTTTTAAACGGCCGTACTTTTCTGTTTGAACAGTAACCGCTCCGCCATACTTTCCGCCTTCTTTCGGTTCATAACGGCGCTGTCCTCTCGTTGGAAAACCGAATAAAATACTTTTCATAAACGAGCGAATTGTCGATTTCCCCGCTTCATTTTCACCGTACAGTACCGTCAGCAATGAAAGATCCATTTCCACATTTTCTAATTTTCCGTACCCATAAATATGGAGTTTTTCAATTCTCATTTCTTATCCCTCTCTTGCTGGAATAATTGCTCTAAAATAATATTTTCCGCTTCCTTTTGAATCTCTTTCTTCTCTTCTTCCGTAAAAGCTTCAATGCTATTACGCGCTACAGGAGATGTCCAAATGGTGCGCAACACTCCGTCCATATTTGTAAAAGCTTCTAACTCTTTTAGCACACTACCGACGAAATGATTTTCCTCTTTCAAATGTTCAATTTCCGCAAAAGAAACCGTCTCATTTTTCCACTTCATCGCATATACAAAGTCTTTTCGCTCTTCTCCAGCTGCTAAAATATGAAAAATTTCTTCCACACGTTTTTCATCACGTAAATACGGAGAAAGTGGCCCCTGTCCTGTAAATACGACAGTTAAAAGCGTCCCTTCTTCTTCTCTTCGGCAATCATTCATCGCACTTGATACGACAGTCATAAGTTCATCAACAGTTTCAAGTCCATCAATATTCACTTCAATTTCATCCCATACAACATCCGCCGTATGGAAAAATGAACAATGCGATCCTTGTTTCGTAAGTTCAATAAGGTACGCACCCTTCTCGCCCATTTCCTTACGATGACGCCCTTGTATATTGCCTGGATAAATAATATAAGGCTCTTCTGATAAAATTTCACGTTTATGTATATGGCCAAGAGCCCAATAATCAAACTGCTTTTCCTTCAGCTCACGAATTTGAAACGGTGCATAGCGATTATGCTCTGCATCCCCTTCCACACTTCCATGAAGCATGCCAATATGAAAAGGCGCATCACTCATTTTCGTATACTGCGCTGTCATATTATCCGTTACCGCTTGCTGCAAATAACTAAACCCGTAAATAGAAGCTAACAGCTCACCATTTTTATAAAATGACTTCTCTTCCACATAAGGCTCGGTAAACACATGAACATTTTCCGAAAACTCAATCGCTGCCCAGCTTCCCCCTAAATGATCATGGTTACCGTGAATAATAAAAACGGGAATATCGTACTGCGAAAGTCTCTTCATTTGCTCACGCACAAACACTTGCGCTCTCAAACTTCTCGTCTCCGCATCATACAAATCCCCCACTAGTAATACGAAATCAACGCGCTCTTGAATCGCTTTATCAACAATACGCTCGAACGATTCAAACGTACTTTGCTTCATTCTCTCCCAAACAGACTGCGGTACATTCATTTCCATCCCTTTAAACGGACTATCCAAATGCAAATCAGCCGCATGTATAAACTTCACTTGTTTCACAAATAACGATCCTTTCTATAGTTCAAAAGTTTCATTTTATCCGCATGAACACAAACAATAAATGCTCAATTGGTGAAAACTAGTAATAAGCGGGAGATAAAAAATCCCCCCACCTATTAAAGTTTCACTTTACCCCGTATTAACGGGCAGTAAACCTAAGAAGTCAGTCTGAAAGCAAACTGCCCTTAAATACCCGATTGGTTCCACTAACAATAAGCAGGGGATGAAAAGACTCCCCTACTTATTAAAGTGTCACTTTATTGTAACATGCAATGTCATATATTTCTTTGCATATTCTAGCGATTTATGACAAAATAGTTATAAGATTCTGATTTTAATTATTGGAGGGAATTTTCATGGGAGTATACGTTCTAACAGTCTTTGAAAAAGATGGTTCAAAAGCATTAGACGAATCATTCGAGGCAGCAACTGAAAAAGAAGCGAAAGCAAAAGGTGAATCTATTTTACAAGAAAAAGGATTGTACGAAAAAACACATCGCTGCACATCTTCTGCAGGTAAGCTCGTTTTATTCCAGCGCTAAAAAAAGAAGCGTCATCCGCTTCTTTTTCACTCTACTATATCTTCGTCACACCACGTAAACGCCACATCTAGAATGCGATTACCGATACGTACGCGTTTATTCCATTTACCTGTTTGGATCTGATGTTGCAATTCTTTCTTCATCTTTTCCGTCCAGTCGTGAATCGTTTCACTACCGTCGTACGGATATACGCCTGGAAACTCTTCCTGCAGTAGATGCAAGCTCTCTACATCAAAATGAAAATGGAAGAAGTAGTTTGCTGTAAGCGATGGTTCTTGTAAACGTAAAAAATGATCATCAACTTGCTTTCTATTTCTATAGAAAGTAAAGATATTCACTTTACCGCTCGTAATTTGGTCAATTTGAATTTCGTGCTTCTCTATAATCACGTCTTGCCCACCTCGTTATATACTATCCTTAGTATATATGTCTTTTGCAACAAAGTTAACCATTTTCGCGCGAAATTCATTTCCTTCATTATATTACCTGTACCTCCATATGCAATCAGAACAAATAAACAAAGTTGAAGGGGAGCGATCACATGTATTTCGGAAGCAAAGGTTGGTATGTAAAAGAACTTAAAAAATTAGGTATCCGTACTTATGAAGGTAAAAAACTAGAATCTTATCGTACGCATATTTTATCTAGCTTACTTGAGAGAATGAAGAAAGCTTCGGCTTAATAGATGTAGGAAGCGACTACGGTTGCTTCCTTTTTATTTACTAAATAAAAAGAAAATCATCATCCCTTAACTTTTTAACTTTACCGTTATACTTCCTTGATAGAAACCGCCCATTATCAACTGAATCTCTAGTACCAAATACTCTTCCAGATAATCATTTGTATATATTTTAAATTCTCCATACTCATTAACCCGTCCACTTCCAACATACATATCACTACTTGTTATGACAATTGTTGAATGAGGTTCTGCACGGCCCAATACACAATTATCACCATATTCCACAGAATCTATCGTTATTTTTTGATGCATATTATTAACTGAACCTATACAGTTCTTATTACACAAATTAACATCTCTTTCTTCAGCACTCGAAAGCGCTCGATTCCTGCTAGTCTTTTCTGAAGAGAAAGCAACATTCCCCAGCCAACTAAACCTATCAAATATAGTAATAGGTAGAAACATCTACGTTAACTCCCCCATTCTTCCAATACTTCCTTCTCATTTTTTATCAACTACAGTCTTTTAATGAACTTACAGCAATACGTTTTATGTTGGGATAAAAGAAAACAGCTTTGATTTTCCATTCAATTCCGCACTGTTAATTTGTACAGAATACATAGAATACTGGTTTTCACCCCAGATGTAATGACAACACTACACAAAAGAAACCACGGTCCATTAAATGTAAATCCACCTTCAAATATATTAATAATAATTATGTTGCCAATTATTAAGAGAATCCATGAAATGGAATACTGTTTTCCATTTGTAATATATAAAATTTCATCCTCATAACAGACTGTAATTCCCCCACCTTGCCAAATACCAATAGCGAAAGAAAAAAGCGTAACTGCCAGTAACTCTGCTTGTAAATCCCTAGTCATTGGCTGCGGCGCCGTATAAGTAATAATCCCTATCATCATGAGAAAAGTTATGATATCTATCCAGTTTATTTTTCTTTGTTTGCTTTGCAGCCAAATAAAGAAAATTACTACAGGAATTAAAAGCAAAGTTTCCATTTAATTATTCTTCTTCCTTTCCTACATTAGAAACGTCTGTAATTGTAATGCAATTAGATTGTTCTTAAATCTCTCATACTTTCTGAAGCATAACATGAGAAAGAAATAAAAAAATCGTACAAAAGGGCAGGCCTATAATGTACGATTGGGCATATATAATGTTTTAAAAATGAATTAACTTCCTTTCAATAGATACAGCTACTGCTTCTGATCGGGAATTAACACCTAATTTATTGTATATATTTGTTAAATATGCTTTTACCGTTCGCTCAGCTATCCCCATATCGAATGCAATTTCTTTATTCTTATATCCGCGTGCAATAGCTTTCAGCACAAACAATTCCTTTTCTGTTAAGTTATTCCCTTCAACCTTATCAGCATGTACTTCTTTCCTTTTATACTTCACTATCTTTTCCATAATATTTGGTTGTAGTAAAATCTCACCTCGAATAGCCGCTTCCAATGTTCGAAACAAATTCTCACGATCCGTATCTTTTAGCAAATATCCTTTTGCCCCTAACTCAATTCCCTTTAACATTAATTCATCTTCGTTATAAGTAGTTAATATGATAATCGGCGTATAGTTTTGTTTTTTATTCAAAGCCTCAATTGTTTCTAAACCACTCATTTTAGGCATATTTAAATCCATTAAAATGACATCAGGCTCCTTTTTCTCTATGAAAGAAAGGGCTTCTTCTCCATTTGCAGCCTCACCTATAATTTGAAATGAATCACTCGTTTCTATTATTAGTTTCAGACCTTCTCTTACAACGAAATGATCATCCACAATTAATACGTTATACTTCATGGCTATCTCCTTCTTTATTTATAGGCACTTGAATATACACTTTCGTACCCTTCATCTTTTCACTCAATATATGTATTTCTCCCTTAATCAATCGAACACGCTCATTTAAGCCAATCAAACCATAATGTCCAGGATTCTTACCGATATATCCAGTGTCAAACCCAATTCCATTATCTTCAACTTCAATAGTAAGTTTTTCAAGATCATCGATATATTCAACTTTTAAATTTACATCTGTTGCCTGTGAATGTTTTGCGATATTCGTTAAACATTCACTAATTACATATAAACAGTGCTCCTTTACTAAGCTTGAAATATGCGGGGGGCTTTGAATAGTAAATCTCACCTGTATAGACGTAGCTTCAGAAAAACGTTGAACCTCTTCCTCTACTGCTTCATTAAATGAATTAGTAGTATGACGCAAATCATCAATAACCAACCTTGCATCATGTAGAGTTTGTCTCGCTCTTATCATAGTTTGTTTCATAATCTCTTGAGATCGTCCTGTATTCCCTTTTTGCATATGGGCATCTATTGCTTCCAATTGCATAATTAAGCTTGCTAAACCTTGTGCTAACGTATCATGTAAATCTCTTGCCATTCGCTGCCTTTCATTAGCTAATGTCAATTCTTCCACTCTCATATATGCAGATTCTAACTCTTGGATGTAGCTCTGTATACGATTACGTGCATCAAATTGCTGCTTATTAATATAAGAAAAAGGAACAATAATTGCTAACACTAAAAGAAACATAGAGAGAAGAATAGCTACTTTATTCACACCATAATTAATACTAATTGCAGCACAAAATATTGCATACATAAGAGTAAAAACTGCCATTACTTTAAATATATTGTTATAAACATATAAACTTTGGGCGATTAAAATAGGAGTTAATCCAACAAAAATCGCTATCGAAGCATTTGTTGCAATAAATGCAGCCAAAAACACAATGAAAAGTTGTACAAAAAAGAAGTACAACAATTGCCTATTCTTTAATGAACTCGCATGCCAATGAAAAATAGTATGAATAACAATGACTATTGTAAAGAAAAAACTATCTATAGAGAAAATATTATTACGAAATTCTAAAAGAATTGACGCTATATATACGAGTATGATCCATAAAATAATAAACCTTCTTGGAATAAATACCACTTCCAATACATTTGTATCCAAATCTATATTTAAACTTATTTTTTTCATATCTGACCTCCACCATTACATTATACAAGATGCAACTTACATTTTGATAAAATGAAGGCTTTTACATACAGCCCGACTCCCACAAATAGCGGGGTAAGTTACCGATTCCTCTACATCCTCATTACCAAATACAAATATGAAATGTTGCATATCGAAATGCATTGATGTTTATGTAAGCGCTCACTATAATGATGATATAAATATTTATTACAAACTTACTATTTAAAAAAGGAGGCAATCATATGGAAATCGCAATGGCAGTTTTAAAATTTGTAGGTGGAGTAATTCCATTGGTTCAAGAACTTTTAAAAGCATTTATGTAAGATTATGATTCAGCAATTATCTATAAGAATTATCATACAAATGATCTGTATATCAAAAACAAATTGATACACAGATCATTTGTGTGAGAAAACTTCAAACGAGAATTATATACCCTAGCAGAACAATAATGATACATCTATCTCAAGTTGGAAAAAGACGCTCACAAGGGCGTCTTTTTATTATATTAATATGTACCTAATAACTTATTTAGGAAATCAATTTAACACTCCATACAATGCTACATAATTAATATATCTTTTTAATATTTGCACAATAAAGGTCCCCTCAAAACATAAAGCGAGCCTATTTTTCATTAAATTTTTTATATACAGCAATACCATTTTCTACAATTTTATTAAATGAATAAACGACGACTGTCTGCTTTTCTTTATTTAGTGCTACTGAAATAATCAATTAAACTAAAAATGCTATAATTAACCCAATCACACTAAGGGGGAACGTTTATCTTGCACGGAAAACACATTCAATTTCATAAGTTTGGTAACCCAAAAGATGTATTACAAGTTGAATATAAAAATATAGAACCATTAAAAGATAATGAAGTTTTCGTTCGTATGCTAGTCAGACCGATTAATCCATCTGACTTAATTCCAATAACCGGAGCGTACGCACATAGAATTTCTTTACCTAATATACCTGGTTATGAAGGTGTTGGTATTGTAGAAGATGTGGGTGCGGGCGTTTCTAAAGGCCTTATCGGTAAACGTGTTTTACCTTTACGCGGGGAAGGTACTTGGCAAGAATTTGTTACAACATCAGCTGACTTTGTAGTCCCTATACCTGATTCCATTGATGATTCCATTGATGATTTCACAGCGGCACAAATGTATATTAATCCCCTTACAGCGTGGGTTACATGTACAGAAACGTTAAACTTACAAAGTAATGATGTTTTATTAGTGAATGCTTGTGGATCCGCTATTGGTCATCTATTTGCTCAGTTATCAAAAATTTTAAATTTCCGACTCATTGCAGTGACAAGAAATAGTAAACATACAGAGGAATTGCTTCAACTTGGTGCCCATCATGTGATAGATACTTCCACTACCCCGCTACATGAAACCGTTATGGAATTAACAAATGGAGTCGGTGCAGATGCTGCGATCGATTCTATTGGAGGAGCGGATGGAAATGAACTAGCGTTTTGTTTACGTCCAAATGGACACTTTTTAACTATAGGCCTTCTATCAGGAATACAAGTAAACTGGGCAGAGATTGTCACGAAAGCAAAAGTGCATGCTAACATATTTCATTTACGACATTGGAATAAAGACGTTTCGCCATATAAATGGCAGGAAACGTTTCGTCACTTAATTCGTTTAGTAGAGGATAAACAATTACGTTTCATGACGGTACATTCTACGTATGACTTAGTAGATGTGAAAACTGCGGTTGATGTTGTGCAGTCTGCTGAAAAAACAAAGGGAAAAGTGTTTTTGACGAGTTATTAAATACAATTGAAGAAGTCCTTTTCATTGACCTTTTAAATAGACTAGACCGTACGTTTAGCGGCATACAATTGTAAGTATCTGGTATAATTCTTTTAAAAAGCGAAAGGAGATTCTACATGTGGTTACTTACAGCAATTGCACCTGTTGTAATAGTTGGAGGAATTGTAGTATATGTGATTGGAAGGCTTAAACATAAATATAACAACGGTAACTTAGGTAAGAAAAAATCAAAAAACGCTCAAGTTTTATTAGATAGTTTAATACCAATGGGAATGCTTTTGGGGTGTTTAATCGGTATAATTGTCGACATATTTTTCCCGGATTATTCACTGTTTACAGTTGGTTTAGGAGCTGGAATAGGCTATTTATTTGGATTTTTTGCTTATGAAATTTATAGCAAGACAGGAAACAATTTTTCATAATCCAAAAGAATAAGCAGGACAGTACATAGTAATTATATAAAATATGTAACTGTCCTTTATTTTTGCATCAATGTTATCACCTTACCTTCCGCATCCTATACACCTTTTTTATTGATTTTTCTCTCCTCCTTCTTTCGCATATCCGCTTTTTTGTTCTCCTCGGCTCTATAACCAAAGTAAAATAGTGCACAAGTAATAATGGAACCTACAATGTATCCTAAAAAGCATCCTAACCAAAACATAATGTAACTACCCCCAATGCATTATACATTTTATGTACTATAACTCTTTAAGTGCTCAATCGTTTATTTCTATAAACTCTCTTAAAGGTTTTCGGTACCTCCGTTTTTTATTACAAATTGGAAATTCCCCTTAACCGCCTCTAAAGTTATTCATACCACTAATTCTCTCATTACCTCAAATAACAATTTTATTAAACATATATAAATATACTACATTTGAAATAAGCGAGTTAGTACATCAGCCCTTCTCTATTTTAACTTTAGTCATGAACGAAAGAAAAATAAAAAAATCCCCTCAAAGCATAAACTTCAAGGGGTGAGCCTGTTTTTCATTTACTTATATACGTACAGCTGTACCACTTACAGCAACCATTAACATTCCATCACGAACAACTTCATAATCTACGTCAATACCAACGATAGCGTTCGCACCTTTTTGTCTTGCAAGTTCTTTCATTTCATCCATCGCGATATCACGAGCTTCTTTTAGCTTGCTTTCATAAGAACCAGCACGACCACCGACAACATCACGAACTGAAGCAAATAAATCACGAACAATATTTGCACCCATAATAGCTTCACCATTTACAATATCAATATACTCAATAATTTCTTTACCTTGGATTCCAGACGTTGTTGTTACAATCATGACTGACACTCTCCTAATAACTTATAGTTTTTTGATTAGCTTTCTTATGTCTTTATTATGACATGGAAAAAGTATCTAATCTATTGAATTACCTTACATGAATGTGACAATTTTGTAAGGATGAAATATTATTTTACCTTTCCCTTACAATAACTACCTAAATTAACAGAATATTGTTATAATTGAATTAGAGGAGGAGATAAAATGAAAAAACTCACTTACATATGTGCTCTAAGTGTTCTATCTTTAACTTTAATAGGTTGTACAAGCACTTCTACTACAAATAATACTCCAAAAACTAAGCAAGAAAATACGAAAAATGCCATTCCATTAAACTCTGCAGACATTACAAACATTGAGATGCTTAAAACAACAAGTAATACTAGTTCCAAATCTCAAACAGATAACGAGGAAATGATACAATCAATCGCTTCAGCAGTCCAAAACGGAACACCGAAAACAATCACACTAGATCAAAAAAAGAGAGCATCTGCACATTCTACTATAACCGTTACGTATAAAGATGACTCAAAAGAAGCGTTTCTTGTGTGGGTTGATAATAAGGAACAAATTACGATCGCTAAAGATGAGAAGAAAAATAAAGTAGAAGGTGTGACGGTGAATATTAAAGACGTTAAAATGATGAAGGATTTTTTTTAAAGCTAAAAAAAGATCCCCTTCAGCTTGATAGATATGTGGCGAGCCCCCCTATTATCAAACTTGAGATGGTTCAAAGAGGAGCTACTACACCCGGACCAGGGGGCGAACTTCAAAAAACAACAAAGACATTTTCTTAAATTGAAAATGTCTTTATAAATTAATAAAACAATTTTGGGTCTGTATCTGTATTTTGAACCGTTTCTTCACTAATTTCAGTACTTGTAATACAACTTGTCGAAAATAAAATTGGTATACCGCAAATAGTATCATTCATTACATCACGAAAAACTTTTGCAGCGACTTCTGTGAACGTTTGACATAGATTGGAAATATCATCATTAACAAACTGAATTACTTTTGCTGCAAAAACTGGAAAAATAACATTAGATCCACCTGGGAACTGTGGCTGTACAACAACTTGCTCAAAATACAAGTTGTTTTCTAAAGCTACTTGAAAAAGGTGTGCAATTTCAAAAGCGTCTAAAGGACAAGGAATTGGATTTACAATTCCATCCCCAATAACACTAACAACAATAGTTACAGTTACATTGCCAAATTGCACTGTAGGTTTAAGAAGTGTAGCTAATGCAAATGCTTTTTCAATATCCATAGTTTGTACTAAAATAATAAAATTCCCACCAGTCGGTATTAGCGGACCTACTGTTACAGTCGGATCAGCTCCGATTGAATTTCTGAGTTCGTTAAAATATGTGATCCATGGTGGCGAAAGTTGAGGTTGTACATGCTCGTCCATTCTTTTTTCACCTCCTTATAAAATTCTCAATACTATAATATAAGGAAAATCTAATAATGCATTAGATATATTTATTATTTTTCATAATTACTTTTATAAAGGGCAGCTCCAGTATTTTAGAAAATCCCCTCCAAAGGATTTGAAGGGGATTTTCGTTTATATTCCATTACTACACAGACTCCAATAACCGATAGAAAAACGAGCTAAATCCCCCTAAATAGCTATATAGAGATAAAGTTGTTATTACAACATATTTTCCACTTTCAACTTAGTTGTCATTAGAATATTTTTCTACAAAATCAAGAATCCTAGCATTAACTTCGTTAGAGAACTCACCATTGATTGCGTGAGATGCATTTTTCCAGTTAACTATATCGATATCTTTAACGTATTTTTTCCCAGTTTCAACTGCTTTTACTGAATTGTGCATTATACTTTTTTCAGCCATTAATGCAAGTATTGGAATATTGATATTTTTTAAGTCTTCTTTACTAAATAGATCAGGTGCTGGCGTTTTAAGTTTATAGTTACGCATACCCGACTCGATTAACTTAGCGATAGGCTCATCATCATTTGTTTCTGCTCCTCCAGAAACATAACTCAACATCTTTTCTCTTATAAACTTAGGTACAATAGGGACGGAAGCTGGAATAGATGCTAGAATCATCTTTATGGACATTTGCGTAAATACAAAGACTGGGTCCAATAAACTAGCCGTAGCAATATGCTCTGGATTATATCTGGCCAAATTCATTGTTGTCCAACCACCAATTGAGACACCCACGATATGCACTTTTTTTAAACCTAATCCTTCAATTACTTCATTTAACCATTCTGCTTGTTGTTTTTGGTTTTCAATCACCTTCGTTTGTACACTCATTCCAGGTTCACCGAGTAAATCTATCGTGTAAACAGGCCTTTTCTCCCTTAGCCCTTCTAAATTGGGTACCCACATTGGAGTAGATGCACCACGTCCAGGGAGTAAGAGTATTGGCTCCTTATGTTTGTTTTCCTCTTTAGTAAAGTAATAAGCACGAATTGTGCCGTATTTAGTTTTTATATCTTTCGTATCGTTAGGTTTTGGAAGAAGTGCCATTGATTCATCGTAGGCAATTTGAAAGTCTTCCTTTCCTTTTTCAGATGTAAAGTGACCAATCTTATTATCATCTCTCTTCATTGGAATTCCTCCTTTCTACAAATATATTGATGAACTTTATCAATATATTCATGGCAATAATCCATTGAAAATTTATCTTCTTTAAGCCAAAACTCTCATTTAGAAAAAAGAAAAGACACCCTAAGGTGCCTTTCTCCGACTTGAACCATCTTAATCTTAATTTTAATAATATATATTGGACTCCCATCCAAATATTATTTTACCATGTTAAGTTGTTTTGTTCATTGAGAAATACAATAGTTTATTTATGCCGGTCGTCTGTATTAGGTCTTTTTGTAATCCATACGGCGATTAACAAGAGGACAATAGCGGCGATGACACCTAAAAGTCCTTGCTTGAGCCACATAGATAATGCGAAATTTGAGCCAATGGCTAGAAAAATAAGCATTACTGTGTATTTATTGAATCTCATTATAAACAACCCCCAATGGAACTGTATTCAAGACCATTATTTTGTTCCGTAAAAAATAGTATTAAACAAAATTCAGCTTCTTTATTTGCAATAAAATCTATATTTAAAAAAATTATATAGAAGAGAATAAGCTATTAATTAGGGATAAAACCACATGCTAGGCCGATATGACACTACCCCCGAAGGAAATACCGTATTGCAGAGTAAAAACATTGTATTTCCTAGTGGAGTGAAATTCAGTTTTATTTCTATAAATCTCCATGTTTCCACTCTTTATTATGAATATCTAATCCTACTTGACCAAAGAAATGGAGAATAAATTCTTTTTCATCACTATCAGTTTTTTTAGCTAGTCTAGATCCCTCCACACTTTGCTTTTTTCCAGAACGTAAATACTGAATTTCTATATAGTCTTCCACTGCAGATTCGAAATTTTCATCGTACCATTTGTTCAGAATAGATTCATATTTTTGTCTTTCATCATTATTGATAACATTTAAGTTGTTTTTTAAGTATTGAATGTTTTCTTTGGTCATTTGAAATCGCCCTACATCACGGGTACCAGGAACATGAAGATTATTCCCATTGAATGTGAGTTTTTGTAAAGACATATGTATCATCATGTCATTTATAGTTTGTTCGTTTTGGATTTCCCCAATCGACTGTGCCACTTTAGATAATTCATCTTCACTTACTACATAACTATCTTTTGGTTGCTTTTGAATGGTTTGAACTTTCGGTTTTTCCTGAACTTTTTCTTCTTGTTTAGGTTCTGATTCAGTTGTAGTCTTCTCATTTGAGCTACAAGCAGCCATTCCCATAAGCAATGTGCCGCATGTTAACGCCGTAAGTAACTTTCGTTTCATTTTTCCCCGCCTATCTGTATTAATTATTTTAAATAGTTTTTTAAAATGTAAGATTTCTCATCTCATAGTAGCAAACAATTTATTTGTATATTGTTATATTTTGTCGAGGGGTAATAAAAAAGTTCATTTTTTCGTTTTGGAGTAACTCTAAATTTTTAAGTTGATGAGCATGGGGCACGCTCTATAAAGCAGATTTTTTGAACGGCGTAACATATCAATATAATTTATACTGTATATCTTACATATTAAGCCAAAGGAATTAGTAAGTGATTATCGTGAAGGAGAAGCCGCAGCGGAAGTTCTGGTGAGGTTCTTTGCTAAACTACATATAGGTAAAAAGTAGATATATATACTTCTCTACCTACCTTAACGTTACTTGATAAGTACTTGTTTTAATTATATACAAGGAAATTAAACCGGATATAACAATCAATGGAAGGATTACTGCAAGTTTATTTTTTAGAGGAGCACGTTTGTCTGGAACGCCTGGATGGATAATAAAAGCAAGTAAAGCAATTGCTCCAATAATACCTAAAAGTATATTAATGTTAATCATCCTCCTAAGGAATATTATTATCAAAATGATATCACATTCAAACACCAACAAAAGGAATTAATATTAATTACAACCAAGTATAGCATTTACAAATTCAAAAAAATCCCCCTCAAAGCATCAGCTTTAAGGGGGTCCTCCTAGTATTTTCTCTCTTCATACAACCTATTTGCTTTATATGAGAAAAAGAAAAACATACCAATCGCAGCTGGGATAAACAACCATGAAATGCCCCTCATTAATGCAAATGGTGTTTCAAATAAGAATGATCCTAAAAATGCTGCACCGTGCATATCCCATAATCCTGGTGTATAGTATAAGTCTTTCGGATTTAAAATCGCTCCTAGATCAATTGTATTATTAAACATAAATAGGATTAACAGCGGCAAATAACATATCGCCAATTCTAAAAATGTTTTAGATAGACGCTTGTACTTCCCTGCTCGTGACATTTGATCTGAAAAAATGTCATCTTCACTTTCCTCATCTACCTTTTTAAAATATTGCGTGCCCGACCACCAATTACCGGCTATATGCTTCCAGCCACTATCTTCAAATAATGTACAGTAATTAATAAAATCTTTTCTTCTATTAAATATTCTATGATCTATTTTAATTGTCGCATCTTCCGGTTCTGCGATTCTAAATTTATAACCGAATGTATTACTTTTTAATTGATAGCCTTTCCAAGCCATCTCTTCTAACCATTTTTCCTCTTTCTCAAAGTCTAAAAAGAATTTCAATCTCCACATCATCGCTTCCCCCTAACTATACATTTAATAAGCTTTTTGTAACCCCAATAATATGCTGCATTCTCATAAAGTCTAAATGCAATACTTCTTTCCCGCGTTCAGTAATGACATACACTTTTCTTCGTTTATCTTCACTTTTTACCGACTCTATTAACCCTTGTTTTAATAAATTTTCAATCGCACCATATAATGTACCCGCCGCGATTTTCACTTGATGATTACTAAGTTCCTCCACCTTTTGCATAATTAAATATCCATGAGCTGGCTCTAATAAAGCTAAAAGAACGTAATACGTTGTTTCCGTTAATGGTAAATTTTTATCTCTATTCATAAAGACCTCCAATGTAACGATAAATATATAGCCAAACTATATAGTTCAACTGTATAGTTTTATTTTATACAGTTAGACTGTATATGTCAAATTAAGGTATAAAAAAAAACCTAGACCCCATAGGATCTAGGTTTTTTTAATACATAAACGTAATCGTCACCAAAGAATACCCTTCTTTTGCATTATACGGCTCTGCTTTATACGAAACACGGTTTGATCCTTGTGGATAACCGATTTCTCCAATCGCCTTTTTCACATCTTGTAGTGAACCATCCATTGATTGCTTATAAAGAACCTCAATCTTCTCTGGCTTTGCACTATAGCGCTGCTGCATTTTACTTTTTAATTCATTATAGCTATTTGCGATGTATTCATTCCCTAAATAACTTAACTTTGTATCTTTCAACATTTGTTGGTACACAGCTGATTTAGAGTTTCCCCCTACAATTTTACTCGTCAGTGTATCATAATAATTTGTAGTAGCTTGCGGATAATCCCCTCGGTTCCACACATGATTCTTCGCAATTTGCTCATCTGATAAGTTGAAATATGAATACGTTACGCGGCCTTGTACATCTGGCACTGGATCATCAAATGTTGTATCAAGATGGTACCACTTACTATCGATTTTCACTAAATTCCAAGCATGAGGCTGACCGTCTCCAGTTCCTACTACAAAATGATTCTCAATTCCAGCTTCTTTTAATAATTGATAGGTTAATAGTGTGTAACCTTGGCAAACGGCAGAACGATTCGCGAGTGCCTCATATGCTGTGTAAGCCTTATAAGACATATCGTAAGAAACATGCTTTACTACATAATCATGAATCGCCTTCACTTTTTCGTGATCATCCATTCCAACTTGAGTAATAGAAGAAACGATTGCCTTCGCTTGCTTCATTACATATTCCGTTTGTTCTTTCGTTTCACGATATGTAATCTTTAACGTAAACGTATAATTTCCAGATGATCCAGAAATTCCATATGAAACATTCGATCTATTATAATTGGTATACTCATTTTTACTTGCAACTTCTTTATAGGCGTTAAAAAGTGTCTTCATTACTTCTTCCTGATTACTATTTTTCGTTTTATATGGAAGTGTAATATTCGTTTCGTACGCATTAATACGCTTTTGCACTTCATCTTTAAATGCTGCTAATAATGCAGCATCTCCTGTATCTGGCACCGCAACTTCAGGCTTTTTATATTTCAATGCATTATATAAAAACTGTGCATACTGTTCACGCGTTACCGTTTTAGCTGGTTCAAATTTCCCGTCTCCTGTACCAGATGCAATCCCGTTTGACTGCACCGCACTAATCGCGTTTTCTGCCCAAAATCCATTTGGAACATCATTAAATGTATGTTTTTGTTTAGCTGAAACTTGGAACGCATTTTTAATAATTTGCGCCATTTCTGCGCGGCTAACAGAATCTTTCGGTCTAAAACCGCCATTTCCATCACCTTTAAAAATCCCCAATTTCGTTAACGTTAAAACCTCTTCTGGAAACATTGTAGAACCTGAGCTAATATCACGATACGGATTATTTAAAGTAGCCCCATCTTTTAATACATAACGGGCACCATCATTACTAAACGTACCACCTTGCTTATTCGGTACTAACACACGATAAATTAAAGCTGCAACTTGCTCCCTCGTCGCAACATCACCAAAACCAAATTTTCCATTTCCATAACCTGAAATAATATTTTTACCCGCTAAATCTTTAATCGCAGGATAGGACCAATGCGATGTTGGTACATCAGAAAAAACGCCCGCTTCAGCAGCTTTCACATCACTGCCATTTGTATATAATAAAGCACCACCAATAAGCGATAATGATGTAATTGATTTTAATAGTTTTATGTACATAATGCATTCTCCCAATACGTCTTCTATTTTTGTTATTTTTTGTCGAAAAATCTAAAAGAATATGACAAAACACATTATACAATTAAAACTTTTCGGAGGATATATTAAATTTAAAAATATGCAAAAACTCATATTACTATATTCTTTCGTATTAATATTATGCTAGTTTACTTGTGAGTATATAAAGTGAAACTTTAATCAATGGGGGTTTTGTTCATCCCCCACTGATTATCAGCCCGCACCAATCGGGCGTTTACGGGCAGCCCCACTCCCACCTAACTTCTTTGCTCCAGCCGCATTTTAAGGTGGGAGTCTTACTGCCCGCAAATAGCGGGATAAATAAAAAGAAAAATACTAATGTAACATTGTTAATATACATATCGCTTTTTGAGCTTTTATTCCGCTAAAATGTAGCCTATAAAAACAATGCTATCCCCATTAAAATCGCAATAGAATCCTGAGAACATACCTTTTAACATAATTCATTGTATGATTGCCAATTTCATGTCCTTTATTTAAAACAGTTTTTACTAATTGTAATTATTTGCATCCACTTCATACCTCCATGCAATATTCTTTAGAACTTTTGGATACATTAAATACGCATAGCATTGTAGTTTGCATATATTTCACTTTTGTATTTTTGAACCAAGTATTAGGAGGGTATTTATGATGAAAAGCTGTACAGCATTCCTTATTATTGATGTACAGGTAGGTTCATTCGAAGAGAGAAAAGTCCTATATAATAGAACGGAATTATTAAGAGTTATTCAATTATTGATTTCTAAATCCCGTTCTGCTTCAGCCCCTATTTTTTATATGAAGTTTAACGGGAAGTCTGGTTCCTTACTTAGTCAAGGGACACCTGGATGGGAAATTCATAAATCAATTGCTCCAGCAACAGGAGATGTCGTTCTTGAAAAGAATCATCCGGATTCTTTTCATAAAACGAGTCTTCAACAAGAGCTAGAAATGAGAAATATAAAACGAGTTGTTATAGCAGGAATTCAATCTGAAATTTGCATAGATGCAACATGCCGGCGTGCATACAGCTTAGGATATGACGTTACTCTTGTAAAGAATGGACATAGTACATATAACTCTACATTATTATCGGCGTCTCAAATTATTGAGCATCATAACGAGATAATAGGTCAATGGTTTGCTTGTGTGAAAAATTCCGAAAGTATAGAATTTTGACTCTATCTCTATATAAACGAAACCGCAGTCAGGGACTAGACTGCGGTTTTTCGACGTACAATGAATTACAGCAATTACTAAGAGTTGCATAATCTTTCATTGTAATTAACTTAACTTTTTATTTACTAAGAAGCATTGCAACAGAACCTAGTAAAGTCTCAAAAAACAACTTATTATCAATCCATATTTAGTAAAAACATATTAATACTTTAGAATTTCTTTAATTTTCATTATTTTTTTTTAAAGATTGTCCTTTATATTTATAATGTGTTATTTGAATTTATCGTATTGAAGCGGATTTTCACATCACTATAAGCAATTTGAAAATGGAAAAAATAAAGTCCCCATTAGATTAATTATCCTGTTCTTTTGCGTCTTTTATCTATCTATGTTAATTATTATGCAGCTAAAAAAAGTACAACTTATTGATGGAGAGAGGAAATAAAATGAATTTAGTGAACTTACGTCCTAAACAGCGGTCTAAGTATCGCATTCTACTAGGGACATGGTATTACTCTACAAAGAGGTACATTCAGTGGTTAGTAGACGGAAAAACATATGCAAAAACGTTTCAACAAGAAAAGTTACCCTATACAGCGATTCAGCACCGAACGATACTACTTCGTAAGCTCAAAGATGTAGATATGTGGTATCAACAAAATAAAGTTGTTAATTTGAAGTTTGCTATTAAACAACTAAATGGTATCGTCATTAGACCGGGAGAAACATTCTCTTACTGGCGTTTAATAGGTAAGCCTACGAGGAGAAAAGGGTATGTAGAAGGTATGATACTGCACTATGGATCTTTTCGAGCAGGCATTGGAGGAGGACTTTGTCAGCTTTCAAATTTAATATATTGGATGACCTTACATACACCATTGACAGTAACAGAGCGATATCGTCATAGTTTTGATGTCTTTCCTGATTCCAAGCGTACTCAACCATTTGGAAGCGGAGCAACTTGTTCTTATAACTATTTAGATTTACAAATCAAAAATGAAACGGACCAATCGTATCAACTTCACCTTTATATCACAGATAAACATTTAGTCGGTGAATGGAGAGTTGCCTATCCGCAGCTTTATCAATATGAAGTTTATGAAAAAGAACACTCAATCCAATCTGCATACTGGGGTGGTTATATACGACATAATGTTATTCAACGTAGAGTATATAATCAACAGAAACAGTTTATAGAAGACCAATATGTAACGGAGAATCACGCTATAATGATGTACGAACCACTATTAGCTTATAATAATGAGGAAAGCGAGTGACGGTAACATTCGTGTATCAAGTATTTTTGTCTAATAACACAATACATGCCTTTCTTCATATAATTAATAGGCCTATTCCTTTTTGCAACATAACTTTTTCGTTTTTATTGAAAATGAATTTTATATCTTTCTTTCCAACAAACTGGTTCCTAAACTAAACTGCCCCGTTTCCACAATAAAAAGAGAGCTGTCCATAATTCGGTTTCACCGACTTATAAGACAGCTCCTCTTAGTTTCACCTTATTCTATCGATGAATCCAAACTGCACCTGCAGACTTGTCTTCAGCTTGACCTACTACTTCAAACTTCAATCCTAGCTTCGGCAACTTACGTCCTGCATCTGGAATAACGCTGTTGATGTACTGCTTAGAGTCATCAAATTTTGCAACGCCTGGTAATCCTTTATAGTCAAAGATACCGCGAGTTGGCGAATCTACTCTCCATGCTGGCGTTTGATCAAATGAGAATGCCGCATCAGCAATTTGATAACGCGTACTGCTCTTCACAGTCGGTTGTCCATTTAATGTACCTACGATTGCCTCTGGATGAGAATCTACTACTCCTAAGAATCCTTCACCTGGATGAACGCCTACCCAGTTATCTGTAAAGCTTTGATCCGCATACCATACAACCATTCCTGTATTAAACACTGGACCACGCGCATGTTGTAACGCCGTGTCAGAACCAGCGTAATTTCTCCACTCTACATAGTAGTTATTTTTTTTCTGTTCAAATCCGTTAGATACAGTAAATCCTTTTAACGTCATTGCTGGCTGGCCTTCTGCATCATCTGAGAAAATAACTTTTCCATCTACAGTTAATGCAGCATTATCTAACGCAAATCCTTTATAAGCTACTGCAATATCTGTTAAATACTCAAATTGTAGTTTTACTTTTTTCCCTTTAAATTGGCTTAAATCGTATGATTTATCAACCCACTTACCATCAGTTGTATCCACGCCGCCTTTTACATCTTTTTCGCCCATTCTATCAATACGTACCTTCGTTCCATCTTCTGCAATCGCATATACGTCAAGGAAATCATACTTCGCTTCAAGTTCGTAGAATGCCTTATAATCGAACTTAGCATCCTTTGCATTTGTTAAGTCAAATACTGGTGTTTCAAGTGTTGTATGAATGTCATTTCCTTTTGTACTGTAATAAAACTTCTTACCAAATGCCGATTCGATATTTTTAATATCTTTGTCTGGCAAGTTAACACGAACGATTCCTGGTCGTTTTGATTTTGTAACACTTTGATCTAAATATGTTGCAACACCGACTCCCGTGCGAAGTTTATCGTAATCTACCTCAACGATATTCGCCCAGTTGCCCTTCATATTCTTTTGGAAAAACTCTTTATTTTGTGGTGAGAAACTTGTTGGCTCTGTTCCTGCAATTTTTCCAGCCCAGCTGCCGCCGCTCATAATAGACCATGACTCAACAGGTTCACCTTGTCCTGAGTACTTCGTATCATACTCATCTGGTAAGCCTAAATCATGACCATACTCATGCGCAAACACACCAACCGCTCCATCTTCAGGCTCGATTGTATAATCGTATGCAGCCATCTTTCCGCCCCAATTCGAAACAGAAGATTTTGTGCCATCAATCGCATATGGTTTTGATCCAAGTTTTGAACGATGAGACCAAATCGCATCATCTTTCAACTTACCGCCGCCAGCTTCTTGACCAACGCCCGCATGTACAACCATTAAATGATCAATAATACCATCTGGCTCGTTTTTATTTCCATCACCATTTTGATCGTATTGATCAAATTGATCATAGTCTGCTAAATTGATTCCTTTTGCTACCGCTGCTTTTAATGCTTCTTTCACAAGATCACGTGGCCCTAAAGGACCTTTGTTATCATGTCCAGTTCCCGCATCCGCACCATAATCTGAAGCTTTTCCTGGAACAGTAAGCCATTCCGTTACAGTACCATCAACTGTGTAGCTACCACCAGATTGTTCTTCATAATATTGTTTAAATGTATTAATCTTCGATCCATCAAATAGAGTAAATGGTTCATCACCAAATAACATTTTTTGATAATGTTCACGATTAAAGTCCTTAGAATACATGTATCCTGGCTCTTGATCAATATTGTTATGCTTAAAATCGCTAAATTCTACGAGTAAAACAAGTACTTTATCTTTTCGAACAGCACCATTGTACTCTTCTTGCTTCGCTGGTGCAGTAGGGACTTTTCCATTTAATTTACTAGAATTCAATGCTGCACCTTGTCCAGCTACTGGCCCTACTGCTGGCTGCTGCGCCTGTTCATTTTCCTTCATTTTTGAATCTTTTACTTTTTTCATAAAATCAGAAGCTTCTTGCGTAAGACTATCTCCTGTCAAGACTTCTTTCCCAGGGTTTTCCCCTTTCTTTTTCTCAACATATTTTTCGACAGCCTTTGACGTCTCAGCTTGTGATGCAGATTGATCAATTACGCCTCGTTGTTTTAGCGCTTCTGCCAAACGCTCCTCCGGTATTAAATGCTCATCTATTGGTAGAGATGATGTTGTCGGTGTCTCAGCATAAGCTGCATGACTTCCAAAAGCAAAACTACTACTTAGTACTGCCGCTGTTGCTAAAACTGATAACGGTTTTAACTTCTTATTCTTTTTCAATGCATTTCCTCCCCAGTGTCTGCGAATTATCGTTTTTTTTGCCGATAGAAACATAATATTCTCTTTATAGAGAATATTCAATCTTTTTCAACAAATAAAATGTTGAGAAATATTTTTTCGTGCAGGGTGGGATACGTAGGATAAAAAAAATACAAAACTTCTACTAGTTTATGTTTTGCACATAACCATACAATGGAATCACTCGTTCTTTTATCTTGATTCGATGGAGTAGTGCTAGGAAAGAAAATACAACATACAAACAGCCCAAATTTCTTATTCGAACTTGGGCTGTTTTTTAATATAAACTGATACTTTTCTTGCTGGTGCAAAAACTCTAAAAGCCTTGTAAGTACTCTCTTAAACTTGGACATACTGATACTATTAATTTAGCAAAGGTTTGCACCAGAACCTTATTTTTTAATCAACATTATTTAACTGACTCTACTTGTTTTTCTAATTCTATTCCAAGGAATTTAGCAAGCTCAAACATACCAAATTGATTAGCTACAGACTCTGCGTCAGAATTATAGTTTGTGTTTGTATTAATATCATACGTATAAATTGTTCCATCCGAACTGCGAATAAATTCAATACCAGCAACGGTAATTTCATTTTCTTTCAAAAATTCTTTGTAGTGTTCAATGATTGGCTCTTGGAAGTCCGATATAATTTCAAATTTTGTTGACGACTCTTTCTTATTCTCTTCTCCTACTGGGCAAAAAGCATCATGAATAGAGCACGCATCTGCTGGACAAAGCTCAAATCCTTCTGATGTATCTACTTTAACTGCATATACAAACTGACCACCTACAAACTCACAACGTGTAATATATGGTTCTGGCGCTTCAATATACTGCTGTATTAAAGTAATTCCATCAATAGGTTCTTCAAACGTCGGACCATCCAAATATTGTTCTAAAGCATCAATAGAATGAAAAAGTTGAACACCAAGGCCTTTACCTGCACGGTTATGCTTTGTAATGAGCGGTACTTCCCCTAACTCCTTTGCTGCTTTTACTATATTATCACGGCCAACAGCACCAATCGTTTTCGGCACTTGTATGCCAAAATTTCTTAATGCTGCATATTGATTCAATTTACTTACTTCAAGACGTAATGCACGAGATCCATTAAATACTGTTCGCCCGTATCCCTCTAACCAAGCAAGGACTCCTTCAGTCAACTCAGGTGCATATCGATGCCCTCTCGTATGTGAAGAAGCACTCATGCGGCTATAAAAAACACCTTGGGGAGGTTCTTTTTCTAACGAAAGTGTTCCCTCATCTAAAAACCATTCCTCATACGGTAACTCCAGTTCTTCCAACCTTTTCACCAAATGATCCGTCCATTCCTTATTCTCATGTAATATGTAAATTTTACTCATTTGTAATCAATTCCTTTCTTTTCAACTCAACTAATGGCATCACTTTTTCAGAAAATCGTTTCATCTCTTCAAGCTGTGGAGAAAATTGTAAAAGTAATAACGTAACACCTACTTTTTCAAAAGCGAGTATCCTTTCTGCAATTTGTGCTGGTGTTCCGATTAGATTAGGACGTAACCCACGATTGGATACAGAATAATCATTTAGCTTCACTTGCTGTTCCAAATGCGATTTACTAATAAAATCTTGGTAACCCGCATAACCTAAAGCATCATCTTTCACGTCCGTTATGCGTCTCCATTCTTCTAATGCCTCTTCTTCTGTATCACGACAAATGACGTAAGCCGCGAGTCCGAATGACTGCAATGGCTCCTCTGTTACTTTCTTTCTACGATTCTTCATATCTTCTATTTTCACAGACACCTCTTCCACTGTTCCTCCATGCATCACATATGCATCCGCGTGGTTTACAATTACCTCTTTTCCTCGCTCACTCTCACCACCTGCATAGATCTTAATTCCTTGTTTCTGCACAGGTTTTGGACTTAAATGTGTATTATGAAGCTCATAAAAGTTCCCTTTATAAGAAAACGCTTCTTCTTTCCAAAGCTCCTTCAAAACTGTTACAAATTCCTCTGTGCGATTATACCTTTCATCATGTGCGGTAAATACCCCACCATACTGTCTCGCTTCTTCTTCCCACCATGCTGAAACCACATTTAATGTAAAACGACCATTACTTAATTGATCGATATTCGCTGCCATTTTCGCTGTAACTGCTGGATTATGGAAGCCAGGTCTTACAGCTGTCATAATCTCTAATCGATCCGTTACTGCAGCAAGTGCTGCCGCAGTTGTCCATGCTTCTAAACTTGGTGCTGAAACACCTTTTATATCATTTAAGTTTAATTCTGCAATAAGAGTTGTTGAAAAACCTAATTGTTCTGCCGCTTGCGCTGTTTGTTTTGCATACTCAAACGTAGGCGGCATAGATTCATCATCTACATTTCGAAGCCATCCCCCAAAAATCGGTAACCAAAAACCATACTCCACTACATATTCCCCCTCTACCTTTTAGCCATAAAAAAAGCTACTCTTATCGAAATAAGAGTAGCCTTCTTGACTAAGTGAACCGCTCTTATCTTTCAGGTGTTTCTTCACCTGCAGGATTTGGCACCTTTCGTCTAAAACGAGGTTGCCGAAGTTTCATAGGGCCCGTCCCTCCACTTCTCAACATAAGAATTGTTTGATTTTTATTTATTATAATCATCAGAATAATAAAAATCAATCATTTAATACTTATTTTTCCGATACGCATTAAATGATATATAAAAAACCATATTGTTATAGAGAATTATAGGAGTATTATGTTGTTTTACTTTGGGATATATAAAGGGGTATGTTGTATCATGTCGAAAACATCATTTATAACCAATTTGCCTTGCTTCTATTGTAAAAACACATCAAAATAAATACGAACCAAAAGAGGAATAAATAACATGAAAAATAAAAGATGCGAGAATTGTGGTTCTACTAACTTTAAAGAGGGACGAGTTGGAAGTGCTTATCATGCGTATGTTTGGACGATGAACCTAGTAGGTTCTTTTCAGGGGGAAAGCGTTCTAAACTGTTAACAACATTTTGTTTAGAGTGCGGTGAGGTGAAATCATTTAGAGTTGAAAAACCTGATAAATTCAAAGAATAAAATATATTCAAGAATAGATAATAGTACAAAAAAACCATTCCTCATAACCTATAAATGGGATACCGCCAGCATTTTGGAAAATAACCACGCTAAGAGTATGCAAGATTTCATACAGTTTTTCGACTCATTCAGTAACAAACAAGAACCTTGAAACCACGCCAGGATAGGAATTTATAAAAAGATGAATAGAGTTATAGAAAAAGAAAAAGGCGAATTCCTTTTGAAAGTAGGGATTCGCCTTTTTTTTGCTACCGATAATGAGACATTATGTTAACCTAACATGAATATAATATACAAAAGGAATTTATAAGATTTGACGAGAATAAAATTGTATTAAAAGGATATCGGAGGTTTTTTATGAAACTAGTAGGACAGCAAATATATCTTCGACTTTACAAAATTTCTGACGCGAGCGAGTTAGCTAACTTACATACTAGAAATCGCGAATTTTTTCAACGAGTTTGTCCATTACTCCCAGAAGTCTTTTATACAGAAGAACATCAAAAAATACGCATTGAACGGGCATTAAAAAAGAAAGATGAAAACCAAGTATACGCTTTTGGAATCTTTTTAAAAGAAACTGATAAACTTATCGGAGACATTTCATTAACTCAAATTACTAGGGATCCCTTCCAAGGCTGTTATACGGGATTTACCTTAGATAGGGAGCATAATTCAAGGGGCTATACAACAGAGGCTCTTCAACTTGTTGTAGACTTTGCTTTTAGAGAATTGAAACTACATAGAATTGAAGCAGGAGCTGTGCCTGACAATATAGCATCTATACGTGTATTAGAAAAAGTAGGATTTAAAAAAGAAGGTATAGCTAAAGAAAATGTAAAGATTAATGGCAAGTGGACAGATCATCAAATATTAGCTATCATCAACAGCTTGGATGTATAAGCACCTTTCACTTCCAATAACGAATTTTATGTAAATAAGCTGTTAAAAGTTTATTTTATTAATTGACTAAGTAATATTTTGAAAGAAGCTTCTGTGTATTGTGCTAATGCGCTGAATAGGTACATTATTGTATGTTAAAAATTCAGCTTAAGTTGGGATTATATATGACTGAAGATAAAAGACTGAAAAAGCCGGTGGTAAGTTTTATATTACGAACCAACATTATTTTTTGGCCACTTTTTCTTCTCGTTGGAATTACAAAGTTATTAGATTTTCCAACTTGGATTTTTGATGTAATGCTTTGTATATCAGCTTGGTTTTCCACCTTTGCTTTTGTGTTTCTATAAATTTTTTATAATTATTGATTTCTCATTTTTCATTGCATGATAAATTTTTCTATACTCATTAACAACTAACATTAAAACTATTAATCCAATAGATTCTTGAAAAAAAGTGTTTCGACTTCTCTTAACGGTTACCGTTACATTACTAGTATGGCAGCGTGAATCATTGTTTAACATAATGTTGAGAGCAGTTGGAATAATCCCATTTCCAGAAACTGGAACTCGAAACACTCCAGTAGATTTATGAGCCATATAATCACATCCTTTCAAAATAAAATATATTTACAATATATTAGATGCAAAAAACGATCAGTTTGATAGGGACAGATTATGTGATTAATATATCCATAATTCCCCTCGGTATTACTAAGCCAATGTTTTAAAAGATTAACAAATATCGCGAAAACGAATCGAATGTATATTAAAAGTAAAAAGAATAAGGTGTCTAAAATAACCCCTATTTTGAGCCAATAATGAGATATTATGTTAATCTTAATAAAATCGCTTTATAATATGTATAGCTGCACAAAATTGAGAAACTTAAGGAGGCATATACATTTTATGAGGAAATTATCCATATTACTTACTTTAATTCTAGTATTAGTCAGTATTACAGCTGCTTGCACACAAGATAAAAAAGATAGTGTCGTTGAAAATGGTCCAATAGAAGAACCAACCGCAAAAAATGAAAATGAAGAATTAATAAATTTTGAAGAAAAAGAAGATATGAGCCGCTTGGAACAAGGTATTTTATTAGTTGGTGAGAGTTTTAAAGGAGGCTATTACTTGACCACCGTTCAAAGTGCACATTTAAATGCTAGCAACGATTCCGTCGTTGTTAATGTCTCTGTAAAAAATGTACGAGGTCAAATGATTGGACTATCAGAATTAAAATATAACTTAAAAGATGAGAAAGACGGAAAGGTCTATGAAGGAAAGGTCCTTGACCAAAACCCTTCTGATATACAAGTTAAACCAAATGAAACGGTAGAATTGAAAATAGCTTTTAAAGTACCAGGTATCGCAGATGAATATATGTTTTATATTGAAAGCTCTTTAGAATCTCTAGAAACAAACTGGAAAATTGATAAGCTGCAATCACAAAAAAACTAAGTCTAAAATACAATATAAAAGTCCCTCTACCTTAAGGCAGAGGGACTTTCTAATTACTATTTCAAACTACCCGCAATCTCCGTAAAGATAACTCCAAGCGCATGCGCACCTGCATCTGGATATCCTAAACTTCTTTCGCCAACTGTACCGGCGCGGCCCATGCGAGCTACGATTTCTTTCGTATACTCTGCGCCTTTAACCGCTGCTTCTGCTCCTTTTTCAAAGGCAGTTTTCACGTCTACTTCGTTTGAAGCGCTAGCTAACCAAGAATCTACACATGGAGCAAGTGCGTCAACAAGTGTTTTGTCACCAACTACCGCTCCTCTACCGAACGATCTTTCACCGATAGATTGTATACCTTGCAGTGCTGCTTGCAGCATTTCAGCGAACTCTTTCACTGTTAACTCACGTTTTTCGCCAGCTGCTTTACTAGCTGCGCGGAATGCACCGCCCCAAATTGGACCTGAAGCGCCGCCGCAATGTTCCATAATAATCATAGAACAACCGTCAAGGAATGATCCGATCGTTACGTTTTCTTGTTCTACAATAGAATGCCACTCACGTTTTAATTGCTTAAATCCTTTTGCCACACTCATCCCGAAGTCGCCGTCACCTGCATGTGTATCTAACTCACAGAATGGCACTTCATTTTTAATAATAATGTCGCTCATTTTATCAACGAGATAAATCATGTTGTTTAATGTAATGACATTATCTTTAATCACAGCGTGCTCTTCCGCTGTTTCTATTTCGAAGGAAACTTCCTTCTCTTCTACATCTTCAAATACATTCACGTACTCTACACTTTCAACTGGTCCATCTACTTTAAATGCAGGTGTATTACATTCTTTCGATAGTAATGTTTTTAGCTCATCATCTAACTTCATTACTGTTAAAGACATACCAGCCATATCGATACTCGTCATATAATTACCGACGAACACTCGATTAATTTTAATGTTTCTAGCAGCTAATTCTCTCGTAACTGCGTTGTTAAATAAGTAAAGTTCTTGCAGTGGTGTACCGCCAAAACCGTTTACTAGAAGCGCGATTTCCTCGCCATCTTTTACTCCTAAATCTTTTATTAAATCATTTGTCATACGGTTAGCTAATTCATCAGCTGACATCGTTTTTTCACGCTTAATTCCTGGTTCACCGTGAATACCTACGCCGTATTCCATTTCGCCTTCCGCAAGTGTAAAAGTAGGTGATCCACTTGCTGGAACTGTACAAGAAGTTAACGCTAAACCGATTGTGCGCACGTTAGCTGCTGCTTTTTCTGCTACAGCTTTCACCGCTCCTAAATCCATACCTTCTTCCGCTGCTGCGCCGGCAATTTTATGAACTAAAATAACTCCCGCAACGCCGCGGCGTCCTACTGTATACAGGCTATCTTCTACCGCAATATCATCGTCTACTTTTACGTAGTCGACTTCAATTCCATCTTCAGTCGCTAAATGCGCACCGTTTTTAAAATTCATAATATCGCCGCTGTAATTTTTAATAATTAATAACGTACCTTTTTTACTAGCTGTCTCTTTAATCGCTTGATATACCTGAATTTGTGATGGCGAAGCAAACACATCTCCGCACACTGCCGCATCTAACATTCCTTTTCCGACTAGTCCTGCATGTGCTGGCTCATGACCACTACCGCCGCCACTAATTAACGTTACTTTGTTTTCGTTCATTTCTTTCTTTTTAATTACTTTATATTTTTTCAAAAGCTCAAGCTCTGGATGAGCCATCACCATTCCGTTGCACATTTCCATTACTAATGTTTCTGGTTTGTTTATAATCTTTTTCATTGTGATTCTCCCTCAATTCCTTTAATATATTGTGATATATTTGAAATCTTCTTCTTACTACTCATGTTAAAATGAAAGCGTTTTATAGTAAACGGACAAAATGGACAATCTGTCTAAAGACACCGCTCTCATTTTTGAATAGGATTTTTATATTAATAACATTCTAGGGATGATTCAGATGACCTCTTCTATAATTTCTAAAAAGATAATCGCGAATTCATTGAAGTATTTAATGGAAACAGAGTCGTTCCATAAAATATCAGTGAGCGATATTATGTTACACTGTCAAATGCGTAGGCAAACTTTTTATTATCATTTTAAAGATAAATTTGAACTATTAAGCTGGATTTATAGAGAAGAAACGAAAGAAAATATTATCGACTTTCTCGACTATGAAACGTGGGAAAACATTTTTGATTTATTATTTGATTACTTTTATGAAAATCAAAAATTTTATCGAAACGCTTTTAAAGTCATTGAACAAAACTCGTTTAATCACTATTTATTTGAACATACGAAAAACTTATATATGAAGATTATTGATGAACTATCTATGAGCTGTGGATTCAACCTTTCTGATGAGACAAAAAATACGATTGCCTCCTTTTATAGTCACGGCTTCGTTGGAACGATAAAAGATTGGATTGAAAGCAAATGCGAAGTAGATCCGTCCATTATGTCTTCTCTCATGAAAAATATGATAAACAATCAATTACTACTATTACTGGAGCAATCAGCAAAGTAATTAAAGGGTGGCAAAAGCAATGAAAAAGATTATGAATGATGTACAAAATATCGTTCAAGATATGCTGCATGGCTTTTATTTTGAACATAACGACAAAGTAAATTACGACGAAACGAATAACATCATTTATGTAAAAGATATCGAAAAACTGAAACAAAACGTTGTCATTATAAGCGGCGGTGGAAGCGGACATGAACCTGCTGATATTGGCTATGTAGGAAAAGGAATGCTTACAGCGGCAGTAAACGGAAGCATCTTCACTCCGCCTACAGTGGAACAAATTGTGGCAGCAACTCGCTTAATGCCACAAGATAAGAATATTTTATTCATCATTAAAAACTTTAAGGATGACGTAGAAAACTTTTTAGCAGCGAAGCAAATTGCCAAAGAAGAAGGAAGAAAAATTGACCACATCATCGTAAATGACGACGTTTCAATTGAAGATGATGCTTCTTTTAATAAAAGAAGACGCGGCGTCGCTGGCACTGTTTTCGTTCAAAAAATACTTGGTGCGGCGGCTCTTGAAGGCCATTCTTTAGAAGAATTAACAATGCTTGGGCAATCTGTCATCAAAAACTTACACACATTAGGAGTTGCCCTTTCACCTGCAAACGATCCTGTAAAAGGAAAAGCTTCTTTTTCATTAAATGATGATGAAGTCTTTTACGGCGTCGGCATTCACGGCGAAAAAGGTTATCGTAAAGAAGCACTATCCTCTTCTGAAATATTAGCGATCGAACTGATGAACAAACTAAAAAGCATTTATCGCTGGAGAAAAGGTGATAACTTCGCCATCCTCATTAACGGACTCGGTGCCACTCCATTAATGGAACAATACATTTTCGCAAATGACATTCGCCGTTTGTGTGAACTTGAAGGATTACAAGTTAAATTCGTAAAGGTCGGTACGCTGTTAACTTCTTTAGATATGAAAGGTGTTTCGCTCAGTTTGCTTAAGGTAGAGGATTTGGATTGGGTGAAGTGGTTGAAGGAAAGTACGGAAACTGTTAGTTGGTAATACAAATAAAAATAGGATGGCTTCAATTGGCCCTCCTATTTTGTACGTATAATTATTGAAAGGCCACTTCCCCTACTTTTCATATGCCACCACGCTTAAACATGAAAAACTCTTTATCATTCCCCACCTTGAAATATCCGCTGCGCTTACCCGTATACGTAATTTTTGAATTTACAAAGCGTAATTCATCTATTAAAAAACATTGAATTACTGAAAAATTTTGCCCTCAATATTACAGCAAATTCACATCAAAAATGTAAATCCTCATTTCCCTCGTATTTTCCTTTATTAATTCTTTTTCTTATGAATAATTCTGCAACAATTAAATTGGGTACCCACGCTAACCAAGCAATAACCGCGTAACTAAGTTCAAACCGCTCTATTCCAAATAGAACTATAAACAACGGTAGCAAAATTCTTAATGTAACTGCTGCAAAGGTTAAAGAATAATTTCTAATCATCCAATTCCGATGGTCTTTAATTTTTTTATTCTTAACTCTATGTAATGCTTGATATGCTGATGTTAGCCAAAATACGGATAACAAACCGAAACCTATCTTCGCTACCAATCCTCCCGTAGCATAAAAGGATAGGTATAGTCCAGAAACTCCTCCTAATAATATACCAACCATATAGATTCTCCCAACTATTCGATGACGGTTGATATTCCTTTCTCTAAATTTAGTGGATAATGTAAACGGACCAATTACTAATGCTACTATACTAGTTGTAATATGTATAAATAACATCATATACCAGAACTCACTTAATTTAGCTCCATACACAAGCTTCACTTTTACAAGTCCGGTTTGAAATCCATTCATAATAAAATATTGGACAACAATATAACTAGCTATTAAAAAAGCAAAACAAGTAAATACAAACCAAATTTTCCTGTTCAAATTTCACTGCCTCCCTATTACATTCACGGAAATTAGATTATATATTACTGTTCATTCTCGGGAAAAAAAGAAAAGCCTTCTAGCGAAATGAAGCGAACCCCGAAAAAGGGACATTTAATAGATTGAGATGTCCAAAAATAATGGATATATATGTTATATTGTTAGACGTACTGAAAAAGATAACCAGTACAGAAATGGGGTTTTTCTAATGGATATGTTGCAACAAGTAATAGATAAATTTAAGTTGAATGTGTTAGCAGTCGAGAACGTTCCTGAGTCTTTTAGTTCGACTGTATATAAAATCCAGCTGATTAATCATCGTACTGTATATATAAAAATTCCTTATTCTAAAGTAAAACTTGAACGTGAGTATACTGTACTTAAACGATTACGCAATGAGCTACCTGTACCAGAAATGTTAGACTGTTGGGAAGGTAATGACGATGTCACTGGTGCTTTATTATTATCCGAAATCAACGGTGTTCCGATTACAGAGAAGGTGGATACGGCTTTAGCTTATGATATCGGAGTACACCACGCAATGCTGCATGCAATCATTCCAAATGAGCAGGATTTCAAAAGTTCCGTTTCCAATGTATATGGGAAATGGTCTGAGTTTATTGAGCGACAATTCTATTCCTTTGCAGAAGATGTAAAAGAAGTGATTGATCCTTGTTTATACGAACAATCATTGAAGCATTTTGACCGTCAAGTGAAATTACTTCCAGCTCCAGATGGACCTAGTTTTATACATATGGATTTTCGACCAGGTAATATTTTAGTTCATGAAAATCAAGTAGTCGGCATCATTGATTTTGAAAGTGCCCGAATTGGTGCAACCGAAATAGACTTTACAAAAATTAATAGTGATATTCTCATGAAATATCCCGGAACACGGGATGCGTATCAAAAAGGCTATGAGTCCATTCGTCCACTTATTGATTTACAAAAAGTTTTACCATTTTATCGCTTTACCGATGCGTTTAATGCAATTGGTTGGTGTAAAAGGAGAGGTATTGAAGAGCATCAAGCTTTTTTACAGGAGAGTTTAGCATATTTAAACGTTTTGTTTATGAAGGAATGATAGTTGGAAGAGAATTATCAAACGTCAATAACTGGTGTTCCGCTTATAAAGATCTTTTCATATTTCATTATTCAACAATCGGGCGCAAGTGAGGAAGATACGCCGGTATAAAATGATCAAACTTTTTTATGTAAAGACATCTATATAAATTTTACAAACTAAAAATTTATATAATAAAAACCCTCAAGTATATCGTTCTATACTTGAGGGTTTACTCATCTATTCCTTCTCATCTCTCACATTCTTAAATCAATAGTTAGCTCATCTGTAATATGCTCAAAATGGAAAATTCTTTTTATATAATCGATATCTGACCATTTCTCTTCTCCACCAATAACAAATAATTCTTGCGCATCATACATAAATGAAAAGCTTGGATAGAAACTGTCAGCCTTTATTTTAATCTCACCAGTACCATTACCGATAATCTTACAGTCTGCTGAATAGCTTAATAACGTATAGAGGGAATCTTGTGCTGATTGGAAGAAATACTTCATAAGTGTAGTTATATCATCACTATTGGTAAGTAACACTTTAAAAAAGTTCGTATCCCTCTTCTTATTAGTAAAAACCAGCTCAAATTGGAATTTCTTCTCTTCTAAAAGCCTTTCCATAAAGTCACCGCGCAAATAAGTTTCAAATAACATATACATAGGAAATTTATTATTTGTGCCTATAAACCCTTTAATGATTTCTTCAAATCCTGTATGCTGATTCCACTTCGTCCCCACTCCTATCATAATAGGGTGATTTAAATAGATAGGATACGGTGAGAACCCTTCATCTTTTAACGTATACACTCGTTTTCCATCTGTATGAAGCGCAGATTGAGACTCTTTTAGTAAGTATTGAGATAATTGAACACTTAACACATTTACACCTACCTATCATGTAATACATAAACTGTATCTGTTAAGTTAGAAAAAGGGATAAGCCATTCACATTTTACCTTGTTTGAGCCTAGAGAACTGAATCCTTTTATAAACTAGTATATCTCACAAGAGCATAATCACCTCACTGAATGATGACAGGTCTTCCAAATAAAGCTGGATAATAAATTAACATCGCACCTACAAATGAACACACTAAATAAAAAATAGCCTCGTATTTTATAACTAGAGAAGAATTGGTATCAAGCTTTTTCCCCTCTCTTTTTAATATCAGTTTAAATAAAGCTCTATATAATAAATACCCAACAATCGCCCCGAGGGTATTCGTAAATAAATCATCAATATCTGTAATTCTATTATTTAGTAATTGATTTAACTCAATTGCCAATGAAAAAAAGAATCCCGCACATACGGTGTTTTTCATTTTTCTAAAATGTGGCCAAATAGTCGGTAATAAAAAACCTAACGGCATAAACAGGAAAATGTTCAAAAGATACGTAGTACTACCTGCCGTATCAAATAGAGTCAAATTAATTTGATTTACACGAATCCACGTTTCATATCTACTTATATCCCATACAGTCGCGATCTGCGTCACCCTATACACTAACGAAAGGTAGAATAGAAAAACATACACCCATAGAAAATGCCGAATAGATATATTGTTTTTCGCTTTAAAATAAACTCCAATTTGAAACATAATACAAAAAATAATAGTAAAAAAATAAGTGTACAAATAACTAATCAAAACTCCTGTATGCATGTGGAATCCCCTAACTTTACATTTTCATTTATGACTTTTTCGTTTTTAATCTCCTTCTTGATGTAACTCATTTATAGGATAGGAAAAAGTTTTAAAATAAAGAGTGGGGTAAACATAAAATTTTTCTTAAATCTTCACATTGTACCTAGGTAAAAAAGCCTAACAACCACATAATACAATTCCACACAAAACAAAATTCTGATAATATAAAATAGATAATCATTTATATATAATTTGTTTTATATACAAATGATTATCTATTTTAAAGGGGATAAAGAAAATTGGAGCTGATTTTTATTCATGAATAGACAAAATTCTTCTAATAACAAAGATGATTCCTCAAATAAAATTGCTGCTTTTATTGCAACGCTAGGAGCTCTATTAGTAAGTGTAGAAGTTTTATCTAATTTTTTTATAATTTTTTGGTTAATGATAATAGCAGTAACAAATTTAATAGTTATATTTTATCTTCAAATTAGTGTTTTTAGTTTAGTAACAACAATCCTTTTTGTAATCTTTTACTTTATATACAAAAAGTTATTTGCACATTCTAAATTCGTAGAAACCTTTTCAAAATATAATATGATTATTACAATAATTTCTTTATTAATTTTAAATATGTTATACATATATCAAAAAATGTTTAACGGTGCATTAATTACTCCTGTGGTAATAATTATTACATGGTTAATTTACAAATTTATGTTTAAAAAAATAAAAAATAAGAAGAGCTAGTTTTATAGAACATACTCAAAATAGAGTACTTGCTTTCATTGTTTTATTTTGGGGGAATTGTAGTGATTTTATTGTAAGTGTTAATAATCCGCCTCAAGTATATCTTTCTATGCTTGAGGCGGAGGTTAATTTCTAATTTAAAATGTACTAATCTATTCCTTCCCATCCCTCATACTGTAATACCCTAAATTAATAATAATCAAGAAATACCCACCCATAATTCCAGCAGCAAATGTCCACATGAACTCATGGTGTTCAATTTCATACATAATAATTGCACCGAGTATTGCGGCTGCAAACCGGTTCATCATTCCGAGCATCGGTGCTTTTTCTTTTTTTACGATGCTGTCTCCGAACTTTTCAATACGCCTTCCTAAAATCCAGGCGCAGTACATACTAACTAAAAGGCCAATGCTTATCCCTATAAACTGGGCTGAAAAAGGTGTCAGCAACCATCCTACTAACATCACGCCTAGCAAACAATATATTTGTATGTTAAATGATCTTAATGCCATACGAATCATGTTATGCTCCTACATCTTTTTCATTGTAATTCCATATCATCAATTCCATTTTTCGGACTTCAAGCTTTCAGATATATCTTTTTTAAAATGAGGAAATTTGATTTTACTCACCATTAAATAAGCAAGTACGCATGTACCAAACGCCACGGAAACTGGATTATTTAAAAAGCATAAAATAAGAAGACACATTGCCGCGAATGGAATGGGCATGCCGATAAATGTCGGCAGTTTGCTTTGCTGCGTGTTAAATCTTGCAAGCCGAAGCATTCCGCACACACTGTAAGCAAGCGCACATAACAATCCGATAGACTGCAAATCTTTTAAAGCGACACTATATGCAAGAATAGACGGTGCCACGCCAAAGGTAACTAAATCCGCAAATGAGTCTAACTCTCCGCCAATTTCCGAAACAGCATCTAGTTTCCGAGCAACCATGCCATCAAAAAGATCAAATACCATACCTGTAATAATGAACATAACTGCACCATACATATCGTGAACAAAAACAGAATAAATGGCCAATATCCCACAAATAAAATTCGCTATCGTCATCATATTTGGTATGTAACTCATCACATGCTTCTCCTCCTTTCTACTCATTGCTTCATCTAAGTTCTTACTCATTACAATCAAGAGCCTTCTGTTTTTCTTCTAATATCACTTTATTTATTTTCGTTAACGTATCAGTCATTTGCTCTAAAGCATTTATATCGATTTTAGAAAAGTATTTTTCAATTAATACATCATCTAACTCAGACAACCGCTCTATATACTTACTACCGTTTGGACCAAGTGCAAGGAAATACTCCCGTTTATTGTTAGGATTAACTTGTTTCGAAATCATCTTCTGCTTTTCTAACTTCGATAAAACTTGGCTGACAGCACTTTTCGATATATTAAACGTAGTCGCAATGTGATTTGCTGTCGTGTTTTCATTTAAATTAATATGAAATAGCATACTCTCTTGCTGTCCTGTAAGACCGTACTCATCTTTCAACTCCTGAAATAGTAAAATGTAGAATTCATTATAGGCTCGGTTCATTTCATTAATTATTTCTTTATACGTTCTAGTCATAGCACTCTTCCTCCATGCTGTTATTTTGTTTCATTTAATAGTTAAGTTCACTTAACTTAACTATATTATACCGTTATGTTTGTGTAAAGGGAAATCTAGCTCTATCCTCTCTTAATAATACGGAATAAAGTATGCTCTTTGCCTTTTCCACTGCTTTTCATTGATCAAATTCCGATCTCCCCGGCCTGGTACATCTATCATTCTTAATAAATAAACATAATCATAATAAAAATTCCATATAAACCCATTACTGGTTAAAATATTATAATTTAATTACCCTACATAGTTACTCATATCCGGACTGAGGAACTAGCGTCTTATTAAGTAATGCGCATAACTCAAATAAAAAAGACACTTTCAAGTGTCTTTTTTATTTATTTTCATAATAATTATCTCTTTTATAAACAAAACCTATTAAACTACAAAGGAGACTATTAAATGGAGAATACTGTATCGAGAGAACTACGTAACATACGTGTATGCCTTATCATCTTGATCATTGTCATTGCGTTTTGGGATCGTGAGAAAACTGTGCAAATCACTGACCATGGTAGCGATCCTGCCTTAAAGGTCAGCAATATGACCCAAATTAGTGAGAATACATTTGCCACTAAAGACGAATATGATCAAATTAAAATATTTAAGTTTAATCCGGATACAAATGACATAAAGCTGATAAAAGAGTTTTACACTGGCGAAGAGTAATAAAATCCATTGGACAGAAGGCACCTCAAGGTGTCTTTTTTATTTTCAAAAGGACCTGCTCACATTCATGCGTCAAACATAAAGTAAATAGAATCCGTTAAAAAACACGAGTGACCCTTTGTTTTCCCCTCTTATTAAAGGAGGAACTATTATGGGATTTGGTGGTAGTTGCGGTGGAAGCTGCGGTTTTTCTGGAGGATTTGCATTATTAGTTGTATTGTTTATTTTATTAATCATCGTTGGAGCTTCTTGCTTCTGCTAAACAAACTATCGGAAAAGACACTCTTATATGGGTGTCTTTTCTTTGTAAACTAAAAAGCATGAGAATGAAAGCCTTTGGTCATAATTACGACTAAAGGCTTTTTCTATATAAAAAATGAAACATAGTAAACATACTATACAAACTATATCCAAAAAGTTGGATAGCTCCTTTTACTACTCATATTATTAATAAATAAAGCAATAACTACAATAACAACGGAACCAACTAAAACCGGCGTTACTAAATAACTCCAACTATTTGCTCCTAAAATAACGATAATTGGATCGGCCCCTGCCGGAGGATGCGTTGTTCTTGTTAACATCATAACGGCTATTGCCATCCCCACTGCTAAAGCAATTGTCCAATATTCATTCCCAAACAAATGATATATTGATAGGCCAATGAAAGTTGAAATCAAATGTCCTCCAATAATATTACGCGGCTGAGATAACGGTGCATTCCAAACTCCAAACGCTAATACACAACTCGCCCCAAATGGAGCCATTAACAATTCTGTAGACGTTATACTCGTTAAATATGTTAAGGTGAGAATTGTTAAAAATCCCCCTAATAGTCCCGTCAAAGAGTCCTTTATGTTTACTTGTAATGGACTTCTTCCTTTCCCTTTCATTTTTGAAAAATATCGTACACTTATTGGTGGAGCCTCTTTCTGCTTAGATGCTGTTATATTATTCATCATTCTCCTCCTTTATTTACCAACAATTATATTTTAAACTAACTAACCAGTCAATAATCATTTTAGGGGTTAGTTTAAAAATGCAGAAAAAAAGGATCAACCGCTATAAGTTGATCCCCTAAACTTCTTCACATTTTCGATCCTGGAATTTTGCTACCTTTTTCCGGTTCCCACATATTTTCATAGAACACCATTTTCGTTTTCCACTTTTATCTATAAATAATAAAACACATTCGGGGTTTGAACACCTTTTAAGAGAAATAAGCTTATTTTCTGCTATTAACGTTAACGCATCAAATGCAATTAACGATACAAGTGCATCCTCAATTTCTCCAACTGGGACAGGTACTAGACGCTGTTCAATGACTTTATATGTAAATGGTGCCTTCTCAATTTGTTTTTCTAAATACGTAATAAAATCATTAGAAATTTCGTGCTGATCGGCAATTGCCTCAAACTGTTTTCTCAATACTTCTCTTGCCTCTAATATGCTAGATGTAACTTGATTCATGCGCTCTTGAATTCCTATAAGTGTTTTTTCATTCCAAAAAGGCAGATTAACCTTTATTACATGTAGCCATTCTAATACATCTTCATCCGTTATTAATAAATCATAACGTTGTCCACGCCTAACTAGCTCTGTATTTACTAAATCTAATGAGAGATTTCCAGATATAAGCGGGAATTGTTTTGTTTCCTGCATGTACTCATCACCTACTCTTTAAACAATCATATTCCAAATTCATACAGAAGTACAACTTTTATAAATTCACATCCAGAAAAAAGCCCCCATAATAGAGCATCTCATTCACATTTAAAAGAATATACATATACCTCTTCCCCTTAAAATCAACAAAACCCATTTACAAATCTATAAAAGTAGATATAATATCCTTATGGAACCTTCATTAATTTATAAAGCATTGTCAAATGAAACAAGATGTCAAATTTTATCATGGTTAAAAAATCCAGAAAACCATTTCGACGAAAAACCTTATGTAGAACAAGGAATTAATTTTCAGATTGGAGTGTGTGTAGGAGATATCCAGCTTAAAACTGGCTTAGCCCAATCGGTTATTTCTAGTTACTTATTAACTATGAAAAAGGCAGGGCTACTAGACTCTGATCGAATTGGAAAATGGACATACTATCGTCGAAATGAAAAAACAATACAAGCGTTTTCTGAATACGTCCAAAACGAATTATAAAGTAAAAACTACTAATCAAACTACCAATTGATTAGTAGCTTTTACATCTTCTGCTTTTTTACAGGTATCCAATTATTTTTTTATAAAATTGCACTACCTATAAAAGCAAGAAACATAGAAAGGAGAAATTTTTTTAATATATCATATCTAGTTATTTAGATATCTGTTATTGTATGTAACATTACATAATTCTAATACTATTTGCATCTAATCATGCTCATTTCTTTATTAATGAGTCGATTTTTCTTTCAAAATAATGATAAGATTGGGGAGTTTTACATATGAAAAAAGTAAATCCTTTACTTATTCTGACACTAGCAATAGGTGTGTTCGGAATTATTACTACCGAGATGGGTATTGTCGGTGTATTACCACAAATCACTCAGAAATTTGGTATTTCAACTGCACAAGCGGGATTTTTAGTAAGTATATTCGCACTAGTTGTTGCTATTTCTGGTCCGTTTTTAATTCTGCTCGTCTCTAGTATTAACCGCAAAATAATTTTATTAATAGCAATCTTTGTTTTTGTTATTTCAAATATAATCTACGCTTATACAACACAATTTGAAATCATGCTTATTTTTCGTATTTTACCAGCAGCTCTTCACCCACTCTTCTTTTCAATCGCTCTTGTAACTGCTGCTAAACTTGTCCCTCCTGAAAAAAGTGGTCAAGCAGTTACAAAAGTTTTTATGGGAATTACAGTTGGTTTTGCTCTAGGTGTACCATTAACCTCTTACCTTGCAGACCAATTTTCACTAGAAATTGCTTTCTTATTCGGAGCGCTTGTTAACGCTCTTGCATTCATTGGAATATTAATCTCACTTCCTTCTATGCCTGTTAAAGAAAAAATGTCCTTCGGCAAACAAATTCGTATACTCGGCAAACCAGGATTATGGTTAAATATTTTAACCGTCACATTCCTTTTTGCAGCTATGTTTTCCGTATACAGCTACTTCGCCGAGTACCTTGCAAAAGTAACTTCTATGAATGGATCTCTCATCAGTATCATGCTATTCATATTTGGTGTAGTTATGATTTTAGGTAATCATTTATTTGGTAGTCTCCTGCAAAAAAGTACAATAAACACTATAATATCATTCCCAATTCTATATTCTGTTGTTTACATATTGGTTTATTATTTAGGTGCCTACCTTGTTCCAATGATTTTTATGGTATTCATTTGGGGAATCGTACATGCTGGCGGATTAATTGTTGGTCAAACATGGTTAATAAGCGAAGCAAAAGAAGCGCCTGAATTTGGTAATAGTCTATTCGTTTCATTCTCAAATCTCGGAATTACTCTAGGAACAACAATTGGAGGCTGGTTCATTGCAAACCTAGGTATTCACCAGCTTATTTGGAGCGGATTTATATTCACACTACCCTCATTTCTATTAATTATAATAAAACTAAAATTTTTCAATTCTAATAGCCAGGCTTCATTATCAAGCTAGTACACTTTCAGTTCCAAATTTTATAAACTAAAAAGTATAATGCTCAAAGCCTTTAGCCATAATTACGACTAAAGGCTTTTTTCTATATAAAGTGAAACTTTAATCAGTGGAGAGTGTTCATTCCCCACTAATTATCAGCCTTCACCAATCGGGTGTTTACAGGCAGTTAATGCCGGATAAAAATAAATCTAAAAGGAGCTAATTTTATGGAACATAATCCAAATGGAGTACTTGCTTTAATTGTTTTGTTTTTAGTATTAGTGTTTTTTGTTAGTGGCATGGTTTATCATTTATGGGGTTCTTTTTAATTTCAACTTTTAAGCAGATAAATAATTCAAACACTAAAACGTGTCTTTTAATTATCGATATGGCATATTTCCAAAAACAACAAAACATAGATTTAAATTTTATTTCTCAATGGACAAAATAACTTAACATGGTAAAATAATATTCGGATGAGAGTCCAATATATATTATTAAAATTAAGATGGTTCAAGTCAGAGAAAGGCACCTTAGGGTGTCTTTTCTTTATTTTCAAAAGGACCTGCTCAATTATTGCGTAAAAAACATAAAGTAATTTGAATCCGTTAAAATACATGAGTGACCCCTTGTTTTCCCCTCTTATTAAAGGAGGAACTATTATGGGATTTGGTGGTAGTTGCAGTAGTTGTGGTGGCGGCTTTGCTTTACTAGTTGTATTGTTTATTTTATTGATCATTGTTGGAGCTTCTTGCTTCTGCTAAAAAACTATTGGAAAAGACACTCTTATATGGGTGTCTTTTCTTTATAATAAAAAATCTCTCCATAAAGGAAAGTTTTTAGGTTTATACATTCAAGTCATTCAAATTAGTTATTTACACAACACGTTATCACTTTCAGTCTTTAGTGTGAAATACAAATAATCCTTCCGCTACACAAAGTTGCTCAACTAACTTTAATTCCTTAGGTTCAAAACTTATATAGTAAAAAAAAACGATTAGTGTGTGTTGATTAAAGTTTCACTTTATTTCTTCGCATCTTTCATGCTGTAATATCCTAAATTAATAACAATTAAGAAATACCCACCCATTATACAAATTCCATATAGACCCATTATTGGTTAAAATGTTATAATTAAATCACCCTACATAGTTACTCATGTTCAAGCTGAGAAACTAACGTCTTAATTAGCAATGCGCATAACTCAAATAAAAAAGACACTGCAAAGTGTCTTTTTTATTTGCATTAAGTTTCCTTTTTATCCCAAAACCAATATAATAAAATGTACCATTTAATACATATAAAGAAAAATATAAATTTATTAAATCATTATGGCACCCATGAAAGTGCTTTATTTTGGAGGGAAGGAACAAAATATGAACAAAAGGTTATTAACATCATTATTATGTAGCACATTCTTATTTGGATTATCAGCTTGCGGTTCACATGATACATCTAGCAGTAACACGAAAAACGAACAAGAGACATCTAAAGAAACAAAGAATGATGAACTTAGCAACAAGGATCCTCAAAAAGAATTTCCAACCAGTGGAAATTCTTCTGATGTATACATATCTATAGGCCCTGTCGATTCATTAGATGTTATCGGTAATGGAGAAATTAAAGCACAAGGTGTATTTAAAGTATTAGACGTCAGAGTGCATAATGATAAAGAGGAACCCATTACACTAAATAGCAACAACTTTAAATTAATTGACGGAATCGGAAGAGAATATCACATTTCTAATGAATTTCAATTAATACTTAAAGCTGCCAATACCGCTACATTAAAATTTGGTGTTCTTAATCCTCATGAAAATTCGGAAGGGAACATTGTATTCGATGTACCGAAAAATACGCAAGGATTAACTTTAAAAGTTAGTGGAGATACGTTGGGTAAAGGGATCGAGTTAAAAGTGGAATAGTCAAAATAGATAAATCACCTAACATAACAAAAAGTACAGCCTTTGTATTAACTACAGTAGACTGTACTTTTTTATTTGTGATTTCGTGTAACTTACTATCACATTATCCCTTAATTCTTTTGAGAAGATGCTCTCCAATCACGAAACGATGTTGGGCGTCCAGAATAAGCTCTTTGCTTTGGAGCAGCTGGTTTCTCCTCAAGAATAGTTGATTTCTCTTCAGGAGTAGTTTGTTTTTCTTCAAGAATAGTCAAAGCTGTTTGCATTTTCTCCAGCTGTTCTCTTAAAGCTTGCTGTTCAATCTTTAAATCCGTAAGTAAACGTAAAATCATCTCAGAATTAGCCATAAAGATCCTCCTTCCCCCAATACACAGAATAAAATAACATATGTAATAAGCGGAATACTCGTGACAAAATACGCTCGTCAACTCTCTTAAAATACCTAGTACTTTTATTTTTCAAAGGGACCTGCTCAAGTTTATCCGGAAAAACATAAAGTGAATTAAATCCATTATTAAATGGTCTTTATGGAAGGAGGAGTTAATATGGGCTATGGCGGTAGTTGTGGTGGAGGCTGCGGTTTCGGCGGCGGATTCGCTTTACTTGTTGTACTCTTTATTTTATTAATCATCGTTGGGGCTAGCTGTTGGGGCGGCGGATTCGGCTGCTAAGGGGAGGCACTCTTGAGAGTGTCTTTTTTTATTTCTCAATATGTGACTAACCTATTTGTGTTACTATCAAAGTGCGAGATTCTCTAAGCGTAATATAGTAGTTTACCAACTATGAAAGCCACTGTCACAAGAAAACAGTAGGCTTTTATTTTGTTATTTAGAAAGATGAAAATAGGGATCACCCTTTGCACTAATCAACATTTTAAAATTGACATAGCACTTCATGCACCATATACTGTTAACAACAGTATACTGTCATTAACAGTATAAATTCCAATTCATTCTAGGAGGTATATTCATGAAACATACAGGAAGACATACAGGTGCATTTCTTTTGTTATTTTTAGCAGAAGGTGATAACTATGGCGGGCAACTACTTCAGAAATGTGAAGAAGAACTTCCGGTCAATCCAATCGATAGTGCCATTCTTTACCGCACGCTGAAGAAATTAGAAAACGAAGGTGCGATTGAATCTTATGTAAGTACATCCGTTCAAGATAAGCCGAGAAAGATGTACAAAATTACTACAGCCGGAAAAGAACAATTAGCAGATTTTCAAATGGATATTGAGGAAAAAATGAAAAACTTAACCTTTTTCTTAGACAAATATAAAGACTTAAAGGAATCCGATCATGATTAATGGCGCTATCCTTTACACTTTGGCCATTATTCTTACGGGGATTTCTTTTATGAAGGATCGGAATAAAACGAAAGCTGCCCTTTTAAAATCATGGAAAATATTTCAAAACCTTCTCCCTGCCATGCTCTCCATTATGCTTTTCGTCGGGCTATCACTTTCTATCTTAACGCCATCCTTCATCTCTTCCATCATTGGAGAACAGTCTGGATTCTTAGGTATTATTTATTCTGCAATACTCGGATCCGTTGCACTCATTCCAAGCTTTGTCGTATTCCCACTTGGTAATACGTTAGTCCAACATGGCGCAGGTCTTCCTCAAGTTGCGGCACTTATGTCTACACTCATGTCAGTAGGAATTACAACCTTGCCGATGGAACAAAAGATATTCGGACGAAGATTTGCTTATGCACGTAATGCATCTGCATTACTCATGTCTCTCCTATTCTCCTATATTATTTGGGTGGTGATGGTATGAAAGAACTAAAAAGATATCGCTTCTTTTTCATCTTACTACTAGGGCTTCTCTTATTAACTTTTATAAATCAATCTTTAGGATGGAGCGCATTACAACTAACAGGGAATAGCATTTTAGATATGCTATTTCTACTCCCCCCTGTCCTAATATTTGTAGGGTTACTCGATCAGTGGGTGAAGAAAGAGACGCTAATGAAATACATGGGAGAAAAGTCCGGCATATATGGAATCTTATTCTCTCTATTATTAGGCGGAATTGCAGCTGGTCCTCTCTACGTCGCTTTTCCAATCGCAGCACTACTCTTAAAAAAAGGTGCAAGTATTAGGTACATCGTATTTTTCTTAGGCGTTTGGACAACTGCGAAATTACCAATTATGGTGTATGAATTTTCTTCATTCGGAGCTACCTTTACACTTATTCATATTTGCTTCGGACTATTGTTCTTCTACGTAATGGGCATTATTTTCGAGAAGTTTTACGATCAAAAGCAATTGCTGCAGTACGATATAACGAAAGAAATGTAAAAAGACATCTTTACCTCGTAAAGATGTCTTTTTATATGAACTTTAATTTTCGTTCTGTAAAACCCCCGCTGCTTCTACTCCCTTTTTCTCTTCTTTTAAAAATAGCGATGCGATAAAAGCAACAACAATAAAGATTAATCCTAGTGTAAATGCACCTTGGAATCCAGAAGTTAAACCGTTTAACTTCTCTACTGGGTCCATTGGATTTGCGACGCTTTCCATATAGCTAGTTGTTCCTGAAGACATTTTCGAAATAAAGATAGCTGTACCAATTGCGCCAGCTACTTGCTGCAGTGTATTAAACAGCGCTGTTCCGTGCGGATATAGATCTGGTGTTAATTGATTTAACCCATATGTTTGTACTGTCATTACAAACATGAGTCCGACCATTAATACGCTATGCATGACAATAATTTGTAGCATTGATGTGTCAGGAGTAATGCCTTTAAATAAGAACATTGCAATCCCTACTAACACAATGCCAGGAACGATAACAACTTTCGGACTAAATTTATCAAATAGTTTTCCTGCGATTGGTCCCATTATAGCGCTAATAATACTTCCTGGAAGCATTATTAGTCCTGATTTAAAGGCTGTAACGAGTAATACTGTTTGCAGGAACATCGGTAATAAAGTCATCGTTGAAAATAGCGACATCATCACAATGACGATTAATCCAACTGATAATGTAAACATCGGAACTTTAAATGCACGTAGTTCTAAAATTGGATTCTCAATTTTTAATTGTCGCACAGTAAAAATACATAGTGATATAAGCCCAACAATTAAAGCACCATACACTTTCGGATCGGGCCACCCTAAATCACCTGATGCACTAAAGCTATACACAATCCCGCCGAAACCTAATGTCGATAAAAGAATAGATGGATAATCTACTTTTGGCCTTGTTAACTCTGAAACATTTTTAATGTACTTCATTCCAATCATAATTGAAATAATCACGATAGGAATAACAATGTAGAATAACCAGCGCCAATTTAGTGAATCAACGATTACTCCAGATAATGTAGGGCCAATTGCTGGAGCTGACATCATCACAAGTGCGATTAATCCCATTGTGGCACCACTTTTTTCAGGTGGACAAATAATTAAAATCGTATTCATTAATAACGGTGAAATTAACCCCGTCGCTACTGCTTGGACGATACGGCCGACTAATAATACGGAAAATGTCGGTGCAAATCCCGCAATTAATGTACCGACTAAAAACGTTACCATAGCGATCAAGAACATTTGTCTCGTTGTGAGCCATTGCTGAAGTAACGCTGTAATCGGGACTAAAACACCAACTACTAACATGTAAGCTGTAGAAAGCCATTGAATAGTTGAAGCTGTTACGTCAAATTCTTTCATTAGTACCGTTAACGCATTCCCAAGTAATGTTTCGTTTAATAACGCAACCATTGCCCCTAAAAGTAATGCAATTAAAATGGGGGTATGTTTCATATTAGAAGTATCAACTTTGCCACTTGTAGGACTCTTAGTTGTAATATTCATGTATTGATTCTCCTCCTGTTTTTTTACTAAAAAAGCTTTATATACACCGGAACACATGTAATATAATATACATATGTAGATTAAAAAGGGAGAATCAATTTTCAGCCACTGTATATTTAATCTACAAAAAAGGAGAATTGTAGATGAACGATAATGAAAAACAACTTGATTTACGTATTAGACGTACACATAAATTATTGTGGGATTCCTTATTTGAATTAATGACGCAATCAAAACAGAAATATAGTTCCATCACGATTAACCAAATTTGTGATCGCGCGATGGTACACCGCACAACCTTTTATAAACATTTTGAAGATAAAGATGCTTTATTAGCATTTGGATTTAAACGATATGGCGAGATGATTGCTGAAATACCGCTTTTAGATCGATTAAGTAAACCATTTCAAGTGATGGAACAATTCCTTCATCATGAAGAAATCGGTAAAATATTAGAGGCGCAAATGTCTGATGAGCAATTTATTAGCCGTATACATTATTTAAGTCATGAAACAAGAAAACAAGAAACGGAAGCATTAAATCAACTTTGTAAAAATCATACGATGCCAAACGATTTAATAACGGAATTTTATTCAAGAGTAATCACAGCATTAAGTACGTGGTGGTTTCAAAATGAAAGAAAAGTTTCTGCAGCAGAAATGGATAGGCACTTCCATCAACTTATTAATCGGGATATTTTTCAGTTTGGAAAGGAATAATTTCACCATTAAAAAAAGCCCATATGAAAATGGGCTTTTTGCATACTATTTATTCTCTTTTAACTTCTCTAACTCCAGCTGTACTTCTTCTTGCAAATTTTGATCTAACACTTCTTGTTGATTAGGAGACTTCAAATTATAAAAATAATTACTAGCAGCTGTTTCTGCTTCTAGTTTTTGCACATAAGATTCAATGCGTGCAAAGCCTTTCGCTGTACTTTCTGTATGGAAAGAATCAATTGCCGTGTTGCTCTCTTTTATCGCTCGCGCCGCATTTAACCGCGAAACAAGAACTAGTTCTTTATATTGCAACTCTCCATATTTCTTTTGCAATTTGTCAATTTGTTCATAAAGCGTCGCTGTCTGCTCTTTTGTTATTTCGTACTGCTTGCGATATAGCTCCGCTTTTTTCTCATTCACGATTTTTTCTTGCAGGGCTAACTGTGCCATTTGATCTTCTTCGCGTGATACTGCAAGCTCAGCTTGGCGAGTTCTCTTCGCAATAAGGGCATCCGTTTCTGAAATTAATGCTTCATATTTCTTCTCTAAATAATATTGATGAGCGAGTGCTTTTTGAGCTTTCGTAATTTGCTGTTCTGTTTCGCGAAGATATTGCTTTAACATGCTAATAGGATTTTCTACCTTATCTAACGTTTGATGCACATCCGCTACCACAATATTTTTAATACGTTTTAAAATACCCATTATTACTTCTCCTCCTTACGAATATTGCGTTCCCATTGATCTAAAATATCTACTTGTTGTTGTACTTGAAAATCGCTGTATAAATCTATATCAGTTGCCATTCTTTTTTCTTTAAACTTTTTATATGCCCAAACAACCGCTGCAACAAATGCAAGCATCGGAAGGACCGGTAATAAAACAATAACTAGAAGCAATATGCCTGTCCACTTTTTAACCATATTCCCTTCAGACTTACGAAGCATGAACCATCCGAAAAGAACAAATCCAAACGCTAACAGGAATGGTACAAAGAATAAACCTTCAAACTCTTTTTCATGATGTTTTTCATGATGCTGATCGCGTTCAAAGTTATTAAACTTTTCTTTTTGCGCGATGAAAGCTTCCCTTTCTTTATCGTGAGAAACGGTATACGCCGCTTGCTTATGCTTCTCATGGTCCCACCTTTCGAACTTCATACTATGTAATCCAAACAATAGTAATGCCAGAAGTAACGGAAGGATCAAAATCCATTTTAACCAACGCAATTTTTTACGTTTATTCTTTTTCATCTGCTCACCACCATCTATCATTCGTTTTGAAATAAGTAAAAAATGTATTACCTCCCTTTACCTTTGATACATATGAGTGTAAAACTTGGACGTGAGAAGAGGATGAAAGAAACATGATGAATATATGAGAAATATATAAGAAATTTCTCATAATCATTTCAAAACGAAAGAACCCAATCTCTCCATATAATGATATACTCCCCCTTAGGTAGACAGATAAAAAATAAAAATCTGTTTATCTAAGGGGGCGTTTTTATGTCACGAATAAAATATT
>NZ_JAEHBK010000219.1:0-239 GCF_016483685.1 Bacillus cereus group sp. N8
CATCGGCGCTAGAGAGCTTAACTTCCGTGTTCGGTATGGGAACGGGTGTGACCTCTCTGCCATCATTACCAGACTTTATTCATTCAAGACAAGAATCATTATAACTCATTTACTTTTGAAAGTCAACAAGTTTTTTATATTCTTTCAAAACTAGATAACATCGCTTCATATTATATGGTTAAGTCCTCGATCTATTAGTATTCGTCAGCTCCACATGTCACCATGCTTCCACCTCGAAC
>NZ_JAEHBK010000220.1:0-239 GCF_016483685.1 Bacillus cereus group sp. N8
CTACCAAAGCAACCCTCTACATTGCCTACATTAAATTCTTCTGGTAATACACTCGCACCTCCATTTATTTTTACACAATCAATATAATCTTGAGGTAACTGGAAGCCTAATTGTAATCCAATTTCTTTAATCTTAGTTTCTGATACTTCTGCATCAGCATATTCCCACTCTAAATCTTTTCTCATCTAATACCCTCTCCCCATAATTTATTTCCACCAAGATGGTTAACCCCATGAATG
>NZ_JAEHBK010000221.1:0-239 GCF_016483685.1 Bacillus cereus group sp. N8
CTTTTTCCTACTCTGGTGCGACCGGTGCTACCGGACCTATATGTATTATTGGTGCTACGGGTGCTAGTGGACCACCTGGTGATAATGGTCTGACAGGTGCTACTGGACCTCAAGGTGTTCAAGGTTACACGGGTGCTACTGGACCTCAAGGGGATCAAGCTGCCACTGGTGCAACGCGTCGTCACCTAGATAAAAATGAGGCGGGGGGGGGGGGGGGTGGGGGGGGGGGGGGGGGGGGG
>NZ_JAEHBK010000222.1:0-239 GCF_016483685.1 Bacillus cereus group sp. N8
TCTTTTTTTTTTACTTTTACTGCTCCCTCCTATATCTACTCTCTTAATATCTTCGTCATCGTCACTTCTGTATCAGCCCCCCGGACCGCACTTGCTCACGACGCTCTGAACCCCGCTCCCGTACCCCCCCCACGCCCGCACCGCCCCCCCATTCGACAACCGCCCATCTGCCCGCCCCACGCATACCAGCACCCCCCCGCACACGGCCGACGATAAACTTCACGCTCGCGCCACCGGAC
>NZ_JAEHBK010000223.1:0-239 GCF_016483685.1 Bacillus cereus group sp. N8
ATTAATGTTTTTATTGATAGTTTTACAAGTGTGATATTGATTTGTAGGTTATTGTTGATAAAGATGTGTTTTATTTAATTCTTTTATAAAAATTTTTAATTTGAATCCTTTTTTTTTATTGATAATTTTTTATTTTTTTTGTTATTATGTTGTGTTATTTTTTTATGGTTTTTTTATTTGTTTTTTTGTTTTTTAATATTGTTCTTTTTTATTTAATTAAAGGGTGATTGGTATTGGTG
>NZ_JAEHBK010000224.1:0-238 GCF_016483685.1 Bacillus cereus group sp. N8
CTTACGCATATTCACCAACCAACAACTTCACTACCGCAAATAATTCACGACCAGCTTCTGTTCTCGTATTGCCCGTCTCTTTATCAAAAATAGAAGACTACACATGCGGGATAACTTGCTCAACGTTTCCCTCAAACGCAATACGTACAATTGATTCGAAGAATTCTATATCAATACCGCCTGTTGGCTCTAATGCAAACCCATCATCCGCACATGCTTTCGCAACCGCGCGATATTC
>NZ_JAEHBK010000225.1:0-206 GCF_016483685.1 Bacillus cereus group sp. N8
CCCTCCCCCAACCCCACCCCCGCCCTCCGCATTTTTTTTTTATAGTATACTTATCTTAGATGTTTATAAGAGACAGTTACTGACGTTTGATACGATTTTTGATTCTATCTTACATAGTAATCACGAAGGGCTTTTAGTAATTGGAGAGAAAGATCACCAATACGATGCAGGTCCTGTCTCTTATACACATCTGACGCTGCCGACGA
>NZ_JAEHBK010000226.1:0-237 GCF_016483685.1 Bacillus cereus group sp. N8
TTGTTGGGCAGCAAATTAAAATGCGAGGTTTTGAAAAGAAGCTCTTCCCGTCCAATTAGTTAATGAAATACTTTAACATTGCTACTGTAATTTCGAAATCTGCGATTACACCATCTTTAAGCGGACGAATTCCCACAATATTACCAGGTGTACGTCCCACCATACATCTTGCTTCTTCACCTACTGCTAATACTTTTCCACTATTCCGATCAATTGCCACAACAGATGGCTCATTTA
>NZ_JAEHBK010000227.1:0-237 GCF_016483685.1 Bacillus cereus group sp. N8
GCCGCTTCGTGCGCATCACCTCGGCGGGCCTGCGCGAATCTCATCCGCACGACATTCAGATGACGGTCGAAGCCCCTAATTACTCTGCTCATTGACGGGCGAGCCGGATATCCGGCAGGAAAGGAATCATGTACGACATCGGACGCAGCAAGCGTGCCACCCGGGCCTACAGCCTGGACGACATCGCCCTCATTCCCTCCCGGCGCACCCGTGGCACCGAGATGGTGAACCTGGAGT
>NZ_JAEHBK010000228.1:0-236 GCF_016483685.1 Bacillus cereus group sp. N8
CCCTCCTCTCCCGCCCCCGCCCCCCGCCCCCACCGTCTTTCGTTTCACGCCGTGAGCTCCATTAGCACCCGTCCTACCTTGACCACCTTGAGGTCCAGTAGCACCAGTGTTACCTTGAGCACCTTGAGATCCAGTAGCACCCGTGTTACCAGTATCTCGTAGAGCTCGATGGGCCACCGTACAAAAAGACTTAAGTAGATCTCGGTGGGGGCCGGTTCGTGAAGAAAGAAGGGGGG
>NZ_JAEHBK010000024.1:0-58297 GCF_016483685.1 Bacillus cereus group sp. N8
GAACACGGAAGTTAAGCTCTCTAGCGCCGATGGTAGTTGGGACCTTGTCCCTGTGAGAGTAGGACGTCGCCAAGCAACTAAAACACGAGTCATTTGACTCGTGTTTTTTCGTGTTTTCTTTTATAATTCATAGTAATTTAAAAAATCTTTACTTAAAGAATCGTCCTTTTGATTAAAGATTGTGAAATGTGGCTAGGATAGTGAATAAGCAAAAGAGTTGCAAATTTTTTTAATACGTATATAATTAAAGTCAAAGATAGTCAAAGTCAATAAAGGTGGCGGATAAATGAGAAATATATCTGATATCATTGAGAAATATCTAAAGCAAGTTATTGACTTAAGTAATAATAATGTGATTGAAATCAAGAGGAATGAGATCGCGGATCGATTCGATTGTGTTCCGTCTCAAATCAACTATGTAATCAATACCCGTTTTACGTTAGAAAGAGGATTCGTAGTAGAAAGTAAACGAGGTGGAGGAGGTTACATTCGCATTATAAAAGTCAAACTGCATGACGATATAGACATTATTGATCAAATGCTTCATATGATTGATCATAGCGTTGCACAAGGAAATGCAGAAAGTATGGTTATACGTTTAATAGAAGAGGGCATCATAACAAATCGTGAAGCTAAACTTATGTTAAGTGTACTAGATCGTTCTGTATTATTAATGGATGTTCCTTCTCGAGATGAACTTAGGGCTCGAATATTATGCGCAATGTTAAGAACACTGAAATATAAATAAATATAACTTTTGTAAAAAATGATAACTAAGATAATGCAGTTTAATATTGTAGAGATTTTGAAAGGCAACATGTGCTTTTATTAAATGGATTAAGGCAAGAGAACAATCTAGTAATGTATGAAAAGTATCATGAGATAGATCGTTCCTGTTGTAAAGGTGGGGATAGCGATGATTTGTCAAAATTGTAATATAAGACCAGCAACTTTACATTATACAAAAGTAATCAACGAGAAAAAGGCGGAAGTTCATCTTTGTGAGCAATGTGCAGAACAAAGTGGCTATACGTCTTTCTTTCAATCACAGCAGTCTAATTTTTCATTCAATGAACTATTAGCTGGATTATTACATGGTGAATCAGCAATGTTTGAAGAAGGACAAAATACATTTTCAAATACAAATATACTAAGATGTCCAGATTGTAAGATGACATATGAACAATTTACAAAAGTGGGACGCTTTGGTTGTGCTTCTTGCTACGATACATTTAAAGAGCATTTAAAACCATTATTAAAACGTCTACACGGTGGACATACAGATCATTGTGGAAAAATTCCAGAGCGTATAGAAGGAAATATCCACTTAAAGAAAGAATTAGATGAACTAAAACTCACTCTGAAGCAATCTGTACAAAAAGAGGAGTTTGAGAAAGCTGCTGAAATACGAGATGAAATTCGAGGTCTTGAAAATCAGCTTAGTGAGCATAGAGAGGGGGAATAGTTCTATGTCACTGGACAGAATTATGAACGAAGCAATTAGTCCGTGGATGAAGGGAGATGGCCCTGATTCTGATATTGTTTTAAGTAGTCGAATTCGTTTGGCTCGTAATTTAAAAAAATATCAATTCTCTACTATGCAAAACGAGAAAGAAGCTAAACAGATTCATGAATTATTTAAGAAGCAGTTTGTAAATAAACCGGTAGAACCTTTTGGGAAGTTTGAGCTATTAAAAATGAATGGATTAAATCCTCTTCAAAGGAGGGTTTTAGTTGAGAAGCATTTAATTAGTCCGAATCTTGCAGGAACAGAATACGGAGCATGTTTACTATCAGAAAGTGAACATATTAGTATCATGCTTAATGAAGAGGATCACGTTAGGATTCAGTGCTTATTCTCAGGGTTACAGTTATCAAAGGCGCTTCAGAGTGCCAATCAAATAGATGATTGGATCGAGGAAGAAGTTGAATACGCTTTTGATGAATCACTTGGATATATTACGAGTTGTCCTACTAACGTTGGTACAGGATTAAGGGCCTCTGTAATGATTCATTTACCGGGACTCGTTTTAACGAAAAGGATTAACCGTATTATACAGGTAATTCAAAAATTAGGGCTAGTAGTAAGAGGAATATACGGTGAAGGTAGCGAAGCGTTAGGTAATATATTTCAAGTGTCCAATCAAATGACACTAGGTAAAGCAGAAGAAGATATTATTGCAGATTTAAAGAGTGTCATTCAACAAATTATACAACAAGAAAAAATAGCTAGAGAATTAATCGTACAAAATTCGAGCATTGAGCTTGAAGATAAAGTATATCGTTCTTACGGTATACTCTCCAATAGTCGTTTAATCCAATCAGCGGAAGCGGCTACTTGTTTATCAGATGTACGACTTGGTATTGACCTAGGATATATAAAAGGGATATCGAGAAATATTTTGACTGAGTTAATGGTCCTTACTCAGCCAGGCATTTTGCAGCAATATGCAGGAGGGCCTTTAGGGCCAGAAGAAAGAGATTACCGAAGAGCAACCTTAATCCGTGAGCGATTACGTATTGAACAAAACTAAGCGCAAGTAGGAGGCGATTTCTATGATGTTTGGAAGATTTACAGAACGAGCACAGAAAGTATTAGCTTTATCTCAAGAGGAAGCAATTCGCATTGGGCATAATAATATTGGTACAGAACATATTTTACTTGGGCTTGTACGCGAAGGCGAAGGGATTGCAGCAAAAGCGTTAATTGCTCTTGGATTAAGTCCAGAGAAAGTTCAAAAAGAGGTAGAAGCATTAATTGGGCGTGGAACAGAAGCTTCACAAACAGTACATTACACACCTCGTGCTAAAAAGGTTATTGAGTTGTCTATGGATGAAGCGCGTAAGCTGGGCCATTCCTACGTTGGAACAGAACATGTTTTACTTGGTTTAATCCGTGAAGGTGAAGGGGTAGCGGCACGTGTTTTAAACAATTTAGGTGTAAGTCTAAACAAGGCAAGGCAACAAGTACTGCAACTCCTTGGAAGTAACGAAGCTAGTTCAGGTCACCAAGGCGGTTCGTCAACAAATGCAAATACACCTACACTTGACAGTTTAGCGCGCGACTTAACAGTTGTTGCACGTGAAAATCGTTTAGATCCTGTTATTGGACGTAGTAAAGAAATTCAACGTGTAATTGAAGTGTTAAGCCGTAGAACAAAAAACAATCCAGTATTAATTGGAGAACCTGGTGTAGGTAAGACAGCAATTGCAGAAGGATTAGCACAGCAAATTGTAAATAATGAAGTTCCTGAAACTTTAAGAGATAAGCGTGTTATGACATTAGATATGGGGACAGTTGTAGCTGGAACGAAATATCGTGGTGAATTTGAAGACCGTTTAAAGAAAGTGATGGATGAAATTCGTCAAGCAGGCAATATTATTCTATTTATTGATGAGCTTCATACATTAATTGGTGCAGGTGGAGCAGAGGGTGCAATTGATGCGTCAAATATTTTAAAACCATCTTTAGCTCGTGGTGAATTGCAATGTATTGGGGCGACAACTTTAGATGAATATCGTAAATATATTGAAAAAGACGCAGCTTTAGAGAGACGTTTCCAGCCAATCCATGTTGATGAGCCGAGTTTAGAGGAATCAATTCAAATTTTGAAAGGCTTACGTGATCGTTACGAGGCGCATCACCGTGTATCTATTACAGATGATGCAATCGATGCGGCTGTAAAACTTTCAGATCGTTATATTACAGATCGTTTCTTACCTGATAAAGCAATTGATTTAATTGATGAGGCTGCATCAAAAGTACGTTTACGTTCTTACACAACACCGCCGAACTTAAAAGAGCTTGAAGTGAAGCTTGAGGAAATTAGAAAAGAAAAAGATGCAGCTGTACAAAGTCAAGAATTTGAAAAAGCTGCTTCCTTACGTGATATGGAACAACGTTTACGTGAAAAGTTAGAAGATACAAAACGCCAGTGGAAAGAGCAACAAGGAAAAGAAAATTCAGAAGTAACAGTAGAAGACATTGCAAATGTCGTTTCCACATGGACACGTATCCCAGTTTCTAAACTTGCACAAACAGAGACAGATAAATTATTAAACTTAGAATCAATTTTACATGATCGTTTAATTGGTCAAGATGAAGCAGTCGTAGCTGTGGCAAAAGCTGTTCGTCGTGCAAGAGCAGGGTTAAAAGATCCGAAGCGCCCAATTGGTTCATTTATTTTCTTAGGACCAACAGGTGTAGGTAAAACGGAACTTGCAAGAGCGTTAGCGGAATCTATGTTCGGTGATGAGGATGCGATGATTCGTATCGATATGTCTGAGTACATGGAGAAGCATTCTACTTCTCGTTTAGTTGGATCTCCTCCAGGATATGTTGGATATGAAGAAGGTGGACAATTAACAGAGAAAGTTCGTCGTAAGCCATATTCAGTTGTCCTATTAGATGAGGTAGAGAAAGCCCATCCTGATGTGTTTAATATTTTACTACAAGTATTAGAAGATGGTCGTTTAACGGATTCTAAAGGGCGTACAGTTGATTTCCGTAATACAATTGTTATTATGACGTCTAACGTCGGTGCAGAAGCGTTAAAACGTAATAAACATCTTGGCTTTAACGTACAAGATGAGAGCCGCGATTATTCAGATATGAAAGGTAAAGTAATGGATGAACTGAAAAAGGCATTCCGTCCAGAATTCTTAAACCGTATTGATGAAATTATCGTGTTCCATATGCTTGAGAAAAAACATATTCAAGAGATTGTAACACTTATGGTTAATCAGTTAGTGAAGCGCTTAAAAGAACAAGAGATTGAATTACACCTAACAGAAGGAGCGATTGCAGCGATTGCTGATAAAGGATTTGATCGTGAGTACGGTGCTCGTCCACTTCGTAGGGCAATTCAGAAGCATGTGGAAGATAGACTGTCAGAAGAACTGTTAAAAGGCGCTATTGAGAAAGGACAAAAAGTTATCTTTGATGTAGAAGGAGAATCATTTGTCATTCATAGTGTGGAAAAGGTAAAATAAGTATAGACAAACAAAGAGGGCTACGCGATAGCCCTCTTTCTTGTACGAGAAGGATAAACGTTTATAGATGAAAGTGAAGTGAACTATAAAAAGATATGGCTAAAAAGAAAACGAAGTTTACATGTCAAGAATGTGGTTATCAGTCACCAAAATATATGGGGAAATGTCCTGGATGTGGTCAATGGAATACACTTGTTGAAGAGATGGAACCGGTTGTATCATCAAGGCGCCTTAATTATGCCAATGCAATCCAATCAGAAGTAACAAAACCAAGACGTCTAACAGAAGTAGAAACAAAGTCAGAGGCGCGTATTGAAACGAAATTCCAAGAGTTTAACCGTGTACTCGGTGGTGGGATTGTAGATGGGTCCTTAGTACTTATTGGTGGAGACCCTGGGATTGGAAAATCAACATTGTTATTACAAATTTCATCGCAATTAGCAGATTCTTCATATGATGTACTATACATATCAGGTGAGGAGTCAGCAAAGCAGATTAAACTTCGTGCAGATCGTTTGGATGTAAAGGGTAGTAATCTATTTGTTGTAGCAGAGACTGATTTACAGCGAATTGCAGCCCACATTGAAGAGATGAATCCAGCTTTTGTTGTTATTGACTCCATTCAGACGATACATTTACCTGAAGTGACGTCAGCCCCAGGGAGTGTAGCACAAGTACGTGAATGTACGGCGGAATTAATGAAACTTGCAAAGACGAAAGGGATTCCTATTTTTATCGTCGGACATGTGACAAAAGAGGGGGCAATTGCAGGACCACGTATGCTAGAACATATGGTTGATGCAGTTCTTTACTTTGAAGGAGATCGTCACCATACATATCGTATTTTGCGAGCTGTGAAGAACCGTTTTGGTTCCACAAATGAAATGGGTATCTTTGAAATGAAGGAACTAGGTCTTGCAGAAGTACTAAATCCTTCTGAAATTTTCCTTGAGGAACGACCAGTTGGAGTTGCAGGATCCACAGTGGTCGCTTCAATGGAAGGAACAAGACCGGTTTTAGTAGAAATACAAGCATTAATCTCCCCTACTAGTTTTGGGAATCCTCGAAGAATGGCGACGGGAATTGATCATAACCGCGTTTCACTTATTATGGCAGTGCTAGAAAAAAGAACAGGTTTATTGTTGCAAAATCAAGACGCATATTTAAAAGTTGCGGGTGGCTTGAAATTAGATGAACCAGCAATCGATTTAGCTGTCGCCTTAAGTATTGCTTCAAGTTTCAGAGATAAAGCTACTGCACCAACCGATGCGGTAATAGGAGAAGTAGGCCTAACTGGAGAAGTAAGAAGAGTATCAAGAATTGAACAACGTGTACAAGAAGCAGCGAAATTAGGATTTCAACGTGCTATTATTCCTAGAAAAAATTTGGGAGGATGGACAATTCCAGATGGGATTGAGGTAGTAGGTGTTTCTAATTTAGGAGAAGCGCTTCGTTTGACATTAGGAGGCTAGGCTATGGAGGAAAACAAGCAACGTGTTAAAAGTATGATTAACATTCTACAGCTTGTTGCCCCGGGAACACCACTACGCGAAGGGATAGATAACGTACTTCGTGCGCAAACTGGAGGGCTAATTGTTCTTGGGTATAATGAGCAGATTAAAAGTATTGTTGATGGAGGATTTCACATTAATTGTGCATTCTCCCCGGCTAGTTTATATGAATTAGCAAAAATGGATGGAGCACTTATTTTAAATGAAACTGGGAGCAAAATTTTAATTGCAAATGCACAATTAGTTCCAGATCCATCCATTGATTCTATTGAAACAGGTATGCGTCACCGAACGGCAGAGCGTGTAGCGAAGCAGACGGCTAGCCTTGTTGTTGCTATTTCACAAAGACGTAACGTAATTACACTATATCAAGGGAATTTACGTTATACACTAAAAGATATAGGTGTAATTTTAACAAAAGCAAACCAAGCTATTCAAACGTTAGAAAAATATAAAGCTGTATGGAATGATGGGATTACGAATTTGGGCATTCTAGAATTTGAAGAGGTCGTTACAATGTCCGAAGTAGTTCACGTTTTACATAGTGTTGAAATGGTACTGCGTATTAAAAATGAAATATTGAGCTACATTCATGAGTTAGGAACGGAAGGAAGGTTAATTCGTTTACAACTTACAGAATTACTGGCCGACTTAGAAGCAGAGGCAGCGTTATTAATTAAGGATTATTATCAAGAAAAAACGCAGGATCACCATCAAATTTTGAAAAAGTTACAAGATCTTGCAAATACACAGCTTTTAGAGGATAGCGATTTAGTTAAATTGCTTGGCTATCCAGGGCAAACGAGCTTAGAAGAAAGTGTGACACCGAGGGGATACCGAATCACAAGCAAAATTTCTCGTGTTCCACCACTTATCATTGAAAATTTAATTAATCGATTTAAAACATTGCAAGGTGTTTGTCGTGCAACTATTAATGAATTGGATGATGTGGAAGGAATTGGAGAAGTTAGGGCGAAGAAAATACGAGAGGGCCTAAAAAGAATTCAAGAGCATCTCTATATGAGTAGACACAATTAAGAATATTACATTGATTCCATAATATAACGACACTAGAACATTTTTGGTATATGATATGGTATATTTGTAAATAAAACTATTTACAAAAAAACACGTCCGCTTTTGCATTCGGCGTTTTGATTAGCAAAACAATGGTTAATAATGAGTAGGAGGTGGTTGGATGTTAAAACGGATCGTACAGCTCTTCTTTTTAGTGATCGGGGGAGCGTTAGGGATTTACTTAATCCCAAAAGTTATTAATGTATTAGACATCGGTGCTGTTCCTTTATTGGAGGGATCGTATGTTCGTGCAATTATTGGTGCAATTATTTTATTTTTAACAACATTTTGGCTTGTAGATTATATTGTTCAACTTATTAAGCATATTGAAGAGGCACTTGTAAAGGCGCCTGTAGCAGATGTTTTATTTGGTACATTAGGGTTGATCTCTGGTCTTATTGTTGCATATTTAATTTTAATACCAATTCGTGAATTTACAATTCCAGTTATTAGCACAGTGTTGCAAGTGTTCTTTACTCTTTTGCTTGGGTATTTAGGATTCCAAGTAGGATTTAAAAAGAGGAATGAATTGCTAGGGTTATTTACATTACCCCAACGCGGAGGTAAGAAGAAAAACAATAGCGAGAACGAAGAGGTAGAGGTAGAAAAATCTACAACTCATTGGAAAATTCTCGATACGAGTGTAATTATTGATGGACGTATTGCTGATATTTGTCAAACGAAATTTTTAGAAGGAACAATTGTGATTCCACAATTCGTATTAGAAGAGCTTCAGCATATTGCCGATTCTTCCGATGCTTTAAAGCGTAATCGTGGTCGCAGAGGATTAGACATTTTAAATCGTATTCAAAAAGAGATGCCAATTCCGGTAGAAATTTATGAAGGCGATTTCGAGGATATCCAAGAAGTTGATAGCAAACTTGTAAAGTTAGCGAAAGTCACTGGTGGAACTGTAGTAACGAATGATTTCAACTTAAATAAAGTTTCTGAATTACAAGGAGTAACTGTGTTAAACATTAATGATTTAGCGAATGCAATTAAACCAGTTGTACTCCCTGGTGAAGAATTAAGTGTTTATGTTGTGAAAGACGGTAAAGAACAAAATCAAGGTGTTGCATACTTAGATGATGGCACGATGATTGTAGTAGAAGACGGTAGAGAATATGTCGGCTCGCAACTTAATGTACTTGTTACGAGTGTGTTGCAAACATCGGCTGGTCGTATGATTTTCGCCAAACGTAAATTATTAGAAAAAGCATTATAAGTAGAGGATTATTAATATGTATACATTAATTATTCCAGCAGCGGGACAAGGAAAACGGATGGGTGCTGACAAAAATAAGTTATTCTTACTTATAAATGGAGTGCCGATTATTGTGCATTCATTACGTGCTTTTGAAAAAGATAGAGCATGCAAAAGTATTATTATGGCAATTAACGAAGAAGAACGCCCGTATTTTGAGGAGTTAATGCAGAAGTACCCAGTTGAAAAACAGGTGCAATTTATTCAAGGCGGGGCTGAAAGGCAAGATAGCGTATATAATGCGCTTCAGCATGTGAGCGGAGTCGAGTATGTTCTCGTACACGATGGTGCGCGCCCGTTCGTAACGAATAAAATGATACAAGATGTATTAACTACAGCAGAGAAATATGGTGCTTCCATTTGTGCGGTGCCAGTGAAGGATACCATTAAGAAAGTAGAACAGGGTGTTGTTGTTGAAACGGTAGAACGTTCTCAGCTTCAAGCGGTTCAAACACCGCAAGGATTTTCTGTTCCTCTTTTATTAGAGGCCCATAGAAGTGCAAAGCAAAGTTGTTTTCTTGGTACAGATGATGCAAGTCTCGTAGAACGTGTCGGGAAGCAAGTAGGCGTAGTACAGGGGAGTTACTATAATATTAAAGTGACGACTCCAGAGGATTTACTAATTGCTGAAAGTTTCCTTCATGTTCAGAAGAAATAGAAGTGATGGTATTATAGTAAAGAAAAGCTCGGCAGTTGCCGAGCTTTTCTTTATAGGGATAGCAATATAATATAGAATTCATAAAGTAGTTTAGATTGAGGAGGATGTAAAGAATGTTTCGAATTGGACAAGGTTTTGATGTACATGAATTTGCGGAAGGTAGACCGTTAATTATCGGCGGAATTACAATTCCTCATGAAAAAGGATTAATCGGTCACTCGGATGCAGATGTATTGTTACATACGATTGCTGACGCATGTCTAGGGGCAATTGCAGCAGGAGATATTGGAAAGCATTTTCCTGATACAGATCCTGCCTTTAAAGATGCGGATTCAGCTGTATTGTTACAAAAGGTTTGGGAATTTGTGCGTGAACAAGGTTATGAGCTAGGGAACCTAGATTGTACAATTATTGCCCAAAAGCCAAAAATGGCACCGCATATTGAATGTATGCGTAAACGCATTAGTGAACTATTAGAAACGTCTATTGATAATATTAATGTAAAGGCAACAACAACAGAAAAATTAGGATTTACAGGTAGAGAAGAAGGGATTGCTTCTCAAGCGGTTGTTTTATTACAGAAAAAATAGTGGTTTTTAATTCGTAAGATGGATAATCACGTTTTTTTGGTGTACAATTATAGAATGTGTTGACATTAAGATTGGAAGGTGTACCAATTATGGAAAAGCAAGTGAGAGTGCGCTATGCGCCAAGTCCAACAGGACACTTACATATCGGAAATGCGCGTACGGCATTATTTAATTATTTATTTGCTCGTCATCAAGATGGTAAGTTTATTATTCGTATTGAAGATACTGATGTAAAACGTAATGTTGCTGGTGGAGAAGAAAGCCAATTAAAATACTTGAAATGGCTCGGTATGGACTGGGATGAAGGTGTTGATGTTGGTGGTGAATTCGGACCATATCGTCAAACAGAGCGTTTAGATCTTTATAAAAAATTATATGTAGATTTATTAGAGCGTGGTTTAGCTTACAAATGTTATATGACAGAAGAAGAGCTAGAAGCAGAGCGTGAAGGTCAAATCGCTCGTGGTGAAACACCGCGTTATGCAGGAAATCACCGTGATTTAACTGAAGAGCAAATGAAAGAGTTTGAGGCTGAAGGCCGCATTCCAAGCATTCGCTTCCGTGTACCAACTAATCGCGATTACACGTTTAAAGATATCGTAAAAGATGAAGTTGCATTCCATTCAAATGATTTTGGCGATTTCGTTATCGTGAAAAAAGATGGAATTCCAACTTATAACTTTGCGGTAGCAGTAGATGATCACTTAATGGAAATTACACACGTACTTCGTGGTGATGATCATATTTCAAACACGCCAAAACAAATGATGATTTATGAAGCTTTCGGTTGGGATATCCCGAGGTTCGGTCATATGACTTTAATTGTAAATGAAAGCCGTAAAAAGCTAAGTAAGCGTGACGAATCTATTATTCAATTTATTGAGCAATATAAAGAGCTTGGGTATCTTCCAGAAGCAATCTTTAACTTTATTGCACTATTAGGTTGGTCACCAGTAGGAGAAGAAGAAATTTTCTCTCAAGATGAGTTTATCAAAATGTTTGATGCAGCTCGTTTATCAAAATCACCTGCATTATTTGATTCTCAAAAACTAAAATGGATGAACAACCAATATATGAAAAAGCAAGATTTAGATGCGGTTGTTGAACTAAGCTTACCGCATTTAGTAAAAGCGGGTCGCGTAGGTGAAAACTTAAGCGAACAAGAACAAGTTTGGGTTCGTGATGTAATTGCTTTATATCATGACCAAATGAGTTTTGGAGCTGAAATTGTAGAGCTTTCTGAAATGTTCTTTAAAGATCATGTTGATCATGAAGAAGAAGGACAAGAAGTATTGAAAGGTGAACAAGTACCTGAAGTACTTCGTACATTTGCCAATCAATTAGAAGCTCTAGAAGCAATGGAGCCAGCAGCAGTTAAGGCGGCTATTAAAGCAGTTCAAAAGGAAACAGGACATAAAGGTAAAAACTTATTTATGCCAATCCGTGTTGCTACTACTGGACAAACACATGGTCCAGAACTTCCTAATGCGATTGCTCTTCTTGGAAAAGAAAAAGTTTTAAATCGTATTCAAAAAGTAATTGGTTAACATTTTCTAGGTTTAGCAATATAATAAGTATACCTAAAATCTAATAAGGAAAAGCGACGAGAAGGAGAAGTAGAAAATCAGGCTTTTTACAGAGAGAACCACCCTTAGGCTGGAAGTGGTTTATAAGCGGATTTTTGAAATGCCCCTTCGAGTCTTCTGTTGAACAGCGAAGCATTTCGCGGAACGTCTTAGGGCGCAAAGTAAACAGAAGCGGTGTAAACCGTTATCATGGATGAGTTTGAGGCTTCTTTAGCCTAAACAGAGTGGAACCGCGCTTATAAGGCGTCTCTGTCTATATGACAGAGGCGTCTTTTTTTTATACCATGTAAATGGGTGTGAGTATAAGTTTTATCCCCTTGTATAAAGATTTAGGAGTAAGTGGGGATTTAGGGGATTTAGTTCACTCGAAAAAAGCAGCCCATAAAGGGGAGGGAACATCGATGTTTAAGAGGCTTCGGGAAGATATTGAAGTCGTTTTTGAACAGGATCCAGCGGCACGAAGTTATTTCGAAGTCATTTTAACTTACTCTGGATTACATGCAGTTTGGGCCCATCGAATTGCACATGCTTTTTATAAAAGGAATTTTTTCTTTATGGCACGTTGGATTTCGCAGGTTAGTCGTTTTTTTACTGGCATTGAGATTCATCCAGGAGCAACTATTGGTCGTCGTTTTTTCATTGATCATGGAATGGGGGTTGTAATTGGCGAAACGTGTGAAATTGGCGAAAATGTAACAATTTATCAAGGTGTCACATTAGGTGGTACAGGTAAAGAAAAAGGAAAGAGGCATCCTACAATTCAGGATAATGTATTAATTGCAACAGGTGCTAAAGTACTAGGCTCTATTACTGTTGGAGAGAATTCTAAAATTGGAGCAGGATCTGTCGTGTTAAAGGAAGTTCCTGCGCATTCTACAGTTGTAGGTATACCTGGCCGAGTCGTTATTCAAAATGGAGTAAAGATTGGTCAAGAATTAAATCATTCTGATCTTCCGGATCCGATTTTTGATAAATTAAAGGTTATGGAAGCAGAACTTGATAAATTGAGAAAGCAACTTGAAGTGAAGGTAGAAAGGAAGGATAAAAATGACTATTCACATTTATAATACGTTAACGCGTCAAAAAGAAGAGTTTATGCCATTAGAAGAAAATAAGGTAAAGATGTATGTGTGCGGACCTACAGTGTATAACTACATTCACATTGGGAATGCAAGACCACCTATGGTATTTGATACAGTACGTCGTTACTTAGAATATAAAGGATATGAAGTGCAGTATGTATCTAACTTTACTGACGTGGATGATAAATTAATTAAGGCGGCAAACGAATTAGGTGAAGATGTACCGACAATTGCTGATCGTTTTGTTGAAGCGTACTTTGAAGATGTAACAGCGCTAGGTTGCAAACATGCGACGGTTCATCCGCGTGTAACGGAAAATATGGATATCATTATTGAATTTATTCAAGAACTTGTGAATAAAGGGTATGCATATGAATCAGAAGGTGATGTGTACTTTAGAACGAAAGAATTCGAGGGTTACGGTAAATTATCGCATCAACCAATCGCAGACTTACGTCACGGTGCACGTATTGAGGTAGGAGAAAAGAAACAAGACCCTCTTGACTTTGCTTTATGGAAGGCTGCGAAAGAAGGAGAAATCTTCTGGGAAAGCCCATGGGGGAAAGGACGCCCAGGATGGCATATTGAATGCTCAGCGATGGCGCGTAAATATTTGGGGGATACAATTGATATTCATGCTGGTGGTCAAGACTTGGCATTCCCTCATCATGAAAACGAAATCGCACAGTCTGAGGCGTTGACTGGAAAAACATTTGCACGTTACTGGATGCATAATGGATATATTAATATTGATAATGAGAAAATGTCTAAGTCACTTGGAAACTTTATTTTAGTTCACGATATCATTAAGCAATATGATCCGCAGTTAATTAGATTCTTTATGTTATCAGTGCATTACCGTCATCCAATTAACTTTAGCGAAGAGTTATTACAAAGTACGAATAATGGGCTAGAAAGAATTAAAACAGCTTACGGTAATTTAAAGCATCGTATGGAGAGTAGTGCAGATTTAACAGATCATAATGAGAAATGGTTAGCTGAAATGGAAAAATTCCAGGCTGCATTTGAAGAAGCAATGGATGATGATTTCAATACGGCTAATGCGATTACTGAATTATATAATGTAGCAAATCACGCAAATCAATATTTATTAGAAGAACATACTTCTAAAGTTGTAATTGGAGCATACGTGAAACAACTTGAAACATTATTTGATATTTTAGGATTAGAATTAGCGCAAGAAGAATTACTTGATGAAGAAATTGAGGCGCTTATCCAAAAGCGTATTGAAGCTCGTAAAAATCGTGATTTCGCATTATCTGATCAAATCCGTGATGATTTAAAAGAACGTAATATTATTTTAGAAGATACCGCTCAAGGTACAAGATGGAAAAGAGGATAAAAATGATTGATGCAAAGCAATTGAACAGCTTAGCGTTAGCATATATGGGTGATGCGGTATACGAACAATATATCCGCTATCACCTTCTTCAAAAAGGAACAGTTCGCCCTAATCAATTACATCGCTTAGGGACGAGCTTTGTTTCGGCAAAAGCACAGGCGAAAGTTGTTTATCATTTATTAGAGACGGCATTTTTGACAGAGGAAGAAGAGGCAGTACTAAGAAGAGGGCGCAATGCGAATTCGGGTACTGTTCCGAAGAATACGGATGTACAAACATACCGATATAGTACAGCTTTGGAAGCTCTAATCGGTTATCATCACTTATTAAATAATCGTGAAAGATTAGACGAAATTGTATATAAGGCAATTGCTGTTTTAGAAGAAAAGGAAGGGAGCACATCATCATGAGTAGTGAATATATTATCGGACGTAACCCTGTAATTGAAGCGTTACGATCAGGGAGAGATATTAATAAAATTTGGATCGCAGAAGGTGCTGCCAAAGGGCAAGTACAGATTGTACTGGCATTAGCGAAAGAAAATAAAGTTATTTTGCAACATGCACCGAAGAAGAAATTAGATCAATTAGTTGAGGGGAATCATCAAGGTGTAATTGCTCAAGTAGCTGCATATCAATATGCTGAGCTAGAAGATTTATTTAAACTAGCAGAAAAACGTAATGAAGATCCGTTCTTCTTAATTTTAGATGAAATTGAAGATCCGCATAATCTAGGCTCTATTATGCGTACAGCTGATGCGACGGGAGCTCATGGAATTATTATTCCGAAAAGAAGAGCAGTAGGACTTACAGCGTCAGTTGCGAAAGCGTCGACTGGGGCAATTGAATATATTCCTGTTGCGCGTGTAACAAATTTATCTCGTACAATTGATGAATTAAAAGAACGTGGACTTTGGATTGCTGGTACAGATGCCAAAGGGAAAACAGATTACCGTAATTTAGATGGTAAAATGCCAATCGGATTAGTAATCGGTAGTGAAGGAAAAGGTATGAGTCGTATTATTGGTGAAAAATGTGATTTCCTAATTACTTTACCAATGGTTGGTAAAGTTACATCCTTAAATGCTTCAGTAGCCGCAAGTTTGTTAATGTATGAGGTATATCGTAAACGTCACGAAATTGGTAAATAAAAAATGAACGATATTTTAATCGTTGACGGTTACAACATTATCGGGGCTTGGGGAGACTTGAAGGAACTACGGGATGTAGATTTGCAATCATCAAGAGACGCGCTTATTGATAAGATGGCGGATTATCAAGGTTATACAGGAACGAAAGTAATGATAGTCTTTGATGCCTATACAGTCCATGGAATTGAAAAAAAGATGAAACAATCGCGGGTGGAAGTAATATTCACGCGTAAGAATCAAACTGCGGACGAAAAGATAGAGAAACTTGCAATCGAGCTTAGAAATATTAATACACAAATATATGTTGCGACTTCTGATTATACGGAACAATGGGTTATATTTGCGCAAGGTGCCCTTCGGAAATCTGCGCGTGAATTAGAGTTAGAAGTACAAGCGATGGAGCAACAAGTAAGAAGACGCACGAAAGACACGAAAGAAAATCAACCAGCCATGCGAAAGATATTTAGTAAGGATATTACAGAAAAGTTAGAAAAATTAAGAAGAGGAGAGCGTTGAAGCATTGACGCTCTTTATCTTTTTACTGTATAATATTGCTAAATAAATAGCGGTCGGAGGGATCAAGGTGGAAGCAGGCTTCGTAAGTGTAGGCGACGTTACATTTCGTGATTTAGAGGATGAGGCAATCGTTGAGTTAGTTCGAAAAGGTAATACTGACGCTCTAGAATATTTAATACACAAATATAAGAACTTTGTTCGCGCGAAATCAAGATCGTATTTCTTGGTGGGTGCCGATCGAGAAGATATTGTTCAAGAAGGTATGATTGGATTGTTTAAAGCTATTCGTGATTATAAAGAGGACAAGCTATCTTCGTTCAAAGCATTTGCTGAACTGTGTATCACTCGACAAATTATTACCGCTATTAAAACAGCAACAAGGCAAAAACATATTCCATTAAATTCGTATGTGTCTTTAGATAAGCCGATTTACGATGAGGAATCTGATCGAACACTGTTAGATGTTATTTCGGAAGCGAAAGTAACTGATCCTGAAGAAATGATTATAAGTCAGGAAGAATATACCGACATAGAATCAAAAATATCTGAATTATTAAGCGATTTAGAAAGAAAAGTACTCTCTTTATACTTAGATGGGCGTTCCTATCAAGAAATTTCAGAACAGTTAAACAGGCATGTGAAATCCATTGATAATGCATTGCAGCGTGTGAAAAGGAAGTTGGAACGATATATGGAAATGAGAGAGAGTACAAATTTAAATTCATAGAAAATACCGCAGGTGTAAATTAATTCACCTGTTTTCTTTTTGTAAAGAGAGTGAGAGTCATGACATTGACATTGTCTTTTGTTGTATGATACATTTTTAGGGACATAACGTTACAAGGCTGGTGTAACTAATGAGGAAAAACGTTGTACTCTCATGTGAAGAGTGTAAAAATCGAAACTACTCTACGATGAAAGATACGAGCTCAGTAGAGCGACTTGAGATAAAGAAGTTTTGTAAAACATGCAATAAGCATACAGTTCACAAGGAAACAAAATAAATAATTGAAATAATAAACTGGAGGTCCCGTAGATGCGTTTAACGAACTTTTTCGGCGATGTAGGTCGCGAAATGAAAAAAGTAAGTTGGCCTAAAAAAGATGAATTACTCCGCTCAACAGCGACTGTTATCGCTACAGTTGTGTTCTTTGCGATTTTCTTCGCAGTAGTTGATATGGGCATTTCTTCTTTAATTCGGTTAATTCTTGGTTAATTCTTGAATAAGAAGCACTTATCCATGATATAATGTTATTTATAAGAACTGTGTAAAAGCCCGGTGAACGGGTTTTTTCATTTGCGCAAAAAAATGTACGTCAGGGAGGGAAGGACGCTCGTCCTAAATGAATGGAAAAAAGTTGGTATGTTGTCCATACTTATTCTGGATATGAAAATAAAGTAAAAGCAAACCTAGAGAAACGTGTAGAATCAATGGGTATGCAAGATAAAATTTTCCGTGTTGTTGTCCCGGAAGAAGTAGAAGTAGAAATGAGAAATGGTAAAGAAAAATTAATGAAAAGAAAAGTGTTCCCAGGTTACGTGTTAGTGGAACTAATCATGACTGATGACTCTTGGTATGTTGTTCGTAATACACCGGGTGTAACAGGTTTTGTTGGTTCTTCGGGTTCTGGATCTAAACCATCTCCTCTATTAGAAGAGGAAGTTGTTACCATTATGAAACATATGGGAATGGACAACGAAGTGGTTGATTTCGACTTTGAACTTCATGAGACAGTACGTGTAAATGAGGGTCCATTCGCAGATTATACAGGTGCTATTGAAGAAATTGATGTGGAGAAGAAGAAAGTTAGTGTGCTTGTAGACATGTTTGGTCGCGAGACTCCAGTTGAACTTGACTTCCATCAAATTGAAAAATTATAAAATGAAACTTGAAATGAATTGTAAAAAGTGATAATATCTTTTAAGTCAGTACGTCTTCGTTATCGGAGACGTTTTTTGAAAGATTTTATCGTTACAGATAAAATATGACGTGGGAGGGCAAATCACTGTCCAATTGACCACATCACGGACTTAAGGAGGTGTGTCTCGTGGCTAAAAAGGTAATTAAAATGGTAAAGCTTCAAATTCCTGCAGGTAAAGCTAACCCAGCTCCACCAGTTGGTCCAGCATTAGGACAAGCAGGTGTTAACATCATGGGCTTCTGTAAAGAGTTTAACGCTCGTACAGCAGATCAAGCTGGTCTTATCATCCCTGTTGAAATTACGGTATTTGAGGACCGTTCATTCACTTTCATTACTAAAACTCCTCCTGCTGCTGTTCTTCTTAAGAAAGTAGCTGGTATTGAGTCTGGTTCTGGTGAACCAAACCGTAATAAAGTGGCAACTGTTAAGCGTGATAAAGTACGCGAAATCGCTGAAACTAAAATGCCTGACCTAAACGCTGCTAGCGTAGAAGCTGCAATGCGTATGGTTGAAGGTACTGCACGCAGTATGGGCATCGTTATCGAAGACTAATTCGATTTGTTTTTAAAAAAGGTTGCGGGTCTGGAATTCCAATTCGCAACCTTTATTATCGTAAATGATTATCGTTTTTTAAATAAAAGGATGGCGCGCATCCTCAGGTTAACCCTGAAAAAAAGGCGTAAACGTGGGAGGTTATTCCGCTAAAACCACATTCGAGGAGGAAATAAAAATGGCTAAAAGAGGTAAAAAGTACGTAGAAGCTGCGAAGCTTGTTGATCGTGCAGCTGCTTACTCTGCAACAGAAGCAGTAGAATTAGTAAAGAAAACAAACACAGCTAAATTTGATGCAACTGTAGAAGCTGCATTCCGTTTAGGCGTTGACCCTAAGAAAGCTGACCAACAAATTCGTGGCGCAGTTGTTCTTCCACACGGTACTGGTAAAGTACAACGTGTATTAGTATTCGCTAAAGGCGAAAAAGCAAAAGAAGCTGAAGCTGCTGGCGCTGAATTCGTAGGCGATGCTGATTACATCGGTAAAATCCAACAAGGTTGGTTCGATTTCGATGTAGTAGTAGCAACTCCTGACATGATGGGTGAAGTTGGTAAACTTGGTCGCGTATTAGGACCTAAAGGTTTAATGCCAAACCCTAAAACTGGAACAGTTACTTTCGATGTAACTAAAGCTGTTAACGAAATCAAAGCTGGTAAAGTTGAATACCGCGTTGATAAAGCTGGTAACATCCACGTTCCAATCGGTAAAGTATCTTTCGAAGATGCTAAACTAGTAGAAAACTTCAAAACAATTGCTGAAACGCTACAAAAAGCTAAGCCAGCTGCTGCAAAAGGTACTTACATGAAGAATGCAACTGTTGCTTCTACAATGGGACCTGGCGTACGCGTAGACGTTTCTACACTTGCGTAAAAATTGGAAGTTGACTTCATAAAGAAGTTTTAATATAATTATTTATGTTGTGAATTTAAATAGTGTACCGTAGACAGTAGGTGTCATTCGACTTAATTTCCTACCTAGGTGTTAATATACGAAGCGGAATCTTTTTTCTGTGACTATATGCCTCCATGTCTACAAGTTGGGCATGGAGGTTTTTAGTGCACTTTCGGTACATCTTCTATATAATCTACAGGAGGTGTAATAACATGAGCAAAGTAATCGAAACTAAACAACAAGTTGTAACTGAAATCGCTGAAAAACTTCGTGAGAGTAAATCTACAATCGTTGTTGACTACCGTGGTTTAACAGTTTCTGAAGTAACAGAATTACGTAAAAACTTACGTGAGGCTGGCGTTGAGTTCAAAGTTTACAAAAACTCTTTAACTCGTCGTGCTGCAGAGTCTGCTGAAATGGCTGAGTTAAACGAATTCTTAACAGGACCAAACGCAATCGCGTTCAGTAACGAGGATGTAGTTGCTCCTGCGAAAGTATTAAACGACTTCGCTACAAAACATGAAGCTTTAGAAATTAAAGCGGGCGTAATCGAAGGTAAACTTGTGACACTTGATGAGGTTAAAGCTATCGCTACTCTTCCATCACGTGAAGGCTTACTTTCTATGCTTCTTAGCGTTCTTCAAGCTCCAATCCGTAACCTTGCACTTGCTACTAAAGCAGTTGCAGAGCAAAAGGAAGAGCAAGGCGCTTAATTTTTTAAAAGATAATTACTTGTTATCTATAAAACAATACAAACCTATTTAAGGGAGGATATTTACAATGACTAAAGAACAAATCATTGAAGCAGTTAAATCTATGACTGTATTAGAACTTAACGACTTAGTAAAAGCTATCGAGGAAGAATTCGGCGTAACTGCTGCTGCTCCTGTAGCTGTAGCTGGTGGCGCTGGTGAAGCTGCTGCTGAGAAAACTGAATTTGACGTAGTACTTGCAAGTGCTGGCGCTCAAAAAATCAAAGTTATCAAAGCTGTACGTGAAATCACTGGTCTTGGCTTAAAAGAAGCTAAAGAATTAGTTGACAACACTCCAAAAGCAATCAAAGAAGGCGTTTCTAAAGAGGAAGCTGAAGAAATGAAAGCTAAACTTGAAGAAGTTGGCGCTGCTGTAGAAGTTAAGTAATTAACTTTTGATGCTTTAAAAAAAGCTCGCTCTCATGCGAGCTTTTTTTTTAACTGTAAAGAAAAGAGGTGGCCATATGGCAGACCATTATTTTTCTAACGACCCTTCTAGTAAAAGTGATCGTAAACGATGGGAATTTACACTTCGTGAATCTCGATTTACTTTTTTATCTGACCACGGGGTGTTCTCGAAAAACGAAGTGGACTTTGGTTCTCGTCTTTTAATTGAAGCGTTTCAAATGCCGGATATTAAAGGTGATATATTAGACGTAGGTTGTGGATACGGTCCTATTGGTTTGTCGTTAGCGAAAGAGTTTCAAGGTCGCGACGTTCACATGGTGGATGTGAACGAAAGGGCGCTTGGGCTTGCGAAAGAAAACGCCGCTAATAACAGAATCGAGAATATACGTATTTTTCAAAGTAGCGTCTATGAAAATGTAGATGGCAAGTATGCTGCTATTCTATCTAACCCTCCAATTCGTGCTGGTAAAGATGTCGTGCACGAGATTTTAGAAAAGGCTGTGGAGTATTTGGTTTCAGGTGGAGAATTGTGGATTGTTATTCAAAAGAAACAAGGTGCACCATCTGCGCTGAAGAAACTAGAAGAAGTATTTTCTGAAGTTGAAGTTGTAGAAAAGAAAAAAGGATATTATATCATAAAATCAAAAAAGCGTTGACGGTTATTTTTGGCTATGTTAACATTATACAATGCCAATATATGATTTTCTGCGTTGAGAAAGATGTATATTTTTGTTTCTCTTGGAAAAGATAGTAAAATCAGCAGATTATGAAACAGAATGATGGTTTTCTTAAAGAAGCCATTTTTCTTTTTTGAGCAGGTAGAAAGACTCAACGTATCTATCTTTAAGAGAAAAAACTACGCTAATAGCAGTAGTTGTATTTATTTGTGATTTTGCACAAATTTTTTTGTGCATTTATAATACTCATGATTTGAGGGGTGAAGCAGTTGACAGGTCAACTAGTTCAATACGGACGCCACCGCCAACGAAGAAGTTATGCCCGTATTAGTGAAGTATTAGAGTTACCAAATCTTATCGAAATTCAAACCTCTTCTTATCAGTGGTTTCTTGATGAGGGTTTGCGAGAAATGTTCCAAGACATTTCTCCGATCGAAGACTTTACGGGAAATCTATCGCTTGAATTTATCGACTACAGCTTAGGTGAACCTAAATACTCTGTAGACGAATGCAAAGAGCGTGATGTGACGTATGCAGCACCACTTCGTGTAAAAGTGCGTCTAATCAACAAGGAAACTGGTGAAGTAAAAGAACAAGATGTGTTCATGGGAGATTTCCCACTCATGACAGAGACTGGAACATTCGTAATTAACGGTGCAGAACGTGTTATCGTTTCCCAGTTAGTTCGCTCTCCAAGCGTATACTATAGTGGCAAAGTGGATAAAAACGGAAAACGTGGTTTTACTGCTACTGTAATTCCAAACCGCGGAGCTTGGTTAGAGTATGAAACAGATGCTAAGGATGTTGTATATGTGCGTATTGACCGTACGCGTAAACTTCCTGTAACTGTTTTGTTACGCGCATTAGGGTTTGGCTCTGATCAAGAAATCACCGAGCTTTTAGGTGATAACGAATACTTAAGCAATACGTTAGAAAAAGACAACACAGATAGCACAGAAAAAGCATTGCTTGAAATTTATGAGCGTCTACGTCCTGGTGAACCACCAACAGTAGAAAATGCAAAGAGCTTACTTGTGTCTCGTTTCTTTGATCCAAAGCGCTACGATTTAGCAAATGTAGGTCGCTATAAGATCAACAAAAAGCTACACATTAAAAACAGATTGTTTAACCAACGTTTAGCTGAAACATTAGTGGATCCAGAAACTGGTGAAATTTTAGCGGCAGAAGGAACAATCTTAGATCGTCGTACACTGGATCGCATTTTACCTTACTTAGAGAAGAACATTGGATTCAAAACAGCGAAACCAATGGGTGGAGTGGTAGAAGGCGATGTTGAGCTGCAATCTATTAAGATTTATGCTCCAGAATCAGAAGGCGAACGTTCTATCAACGTAATTGGGAATGCAAATATTACTCGCGATGTAAAACACATCACACCAGGTGATATTCTGGCTTCTATTAGTTACTTCTTCAACTTACTATACAAAGTAGGGGATACAGATGATATTGACCACTTAGGGAACCGTCGTCTGCGTTCAGTAGGAGAACTATTACAAAACCAATTCCGTATCGGTCTTTCTCGTATGGAACGTGTTGTTCGTGAGAGAATGTCGATTCAAGATACAAATGCAATTACACCACAGGCATTAATCAATATTCGTCCTGTTATTGCATCTATTAAAGAGTTCTTCGGAAGTTCTCAGTTATCTCAGTTCATGGACCAAACAAACCCATTAGCAGAGTTAACTCACAAACGAAGACTATCTGCATTAGGACCCGGTGGTTTAACGCGTGAGCGCGCAGGCTTTGAAGTACGTGACGTTCACTACTCTCACTATGGTCGTATGTGTCCAATTGAAACACCAGAGGGACCAAACATCGGTTTGATTAACTCATTATCTTCGTTCGCGAAAGTAAATGAGTTTGGTTTCATCGAAACACCATACCGTCGTGTTGACCCAGAAACTGGTCTTGTAACAGGGCATGTTGATTATTTAACAGCAGATGAAGAAGATAATTATGTTGTAGCCCAAGCGAATATGAAATTATCTGAAGAAGGGGAATTCCTTGATGAAGATATCGTAGCTCGTTTCCGTGGTGAAAACATTGTCACAAATAAAGAGCGCATCGACTACATGGATGTATCTCCAAAACAAGTAGTGTCGGCAGCGACAGCTTGTATTCCGTTCTTAGAAAACGATGACTCTAACCGCGCACTTATGGGAGCGAACATGCAACGTCAGGCGGTTCCGTTAATGAATCCGGAATCTCCGATTGTAGGTACAGGTATGGAGTACGTATCAGCAAAAGACTCAGGTGCTGCAGTAATCTGTAAACACCCTGGTGTTGTTGAGCGCGTAGAAGCACGTGAAATTTGGGTACGTCGTTATGTAGAAGTTGACGGTCAAACAGTAAAAGGCGACTTAGATCGCTACAAAATGCAGAAATTCATTCGTTCTAACCAAGGAACTTGTTACAACCAACGTCCAATCGTAAGTGTTGGAAATGAAGTTGTAAAAGGTGAAATCCTTGCGGATGGTCCTTCTATGGAACTAGGCGAATTAGCACTTGGACGTAACGTGCTTGTTGGCTTCATGACATGGGACGGTTATAACTACGAGGATGCGATCATCATGAGTGAGCGCCTTGTAAAAGATGATGTGTACACTTCTATTCATATTGAAGAATATGAGTCAGAAGCTCGTGATACGAAGCTTGGACCAGAAGAAATTACACGTGATATCCCGAATGTTGGAGAAGATGCACTTCGTAACCTTGACGAGCGCGGTATTATTCGCGTCGGTGCTGAAGTAAAAGATGGAGACCTACTTGTTGGTAAAGTAACACCAAAAGGTGTAACAGAATTAACGGCAGAAGAACGTCTATTACATGCAATCTTCGGTGAAAAAGCACGTGAAGTACGTGATACATCACTACGTGTACCACACGGTGGTGGCGGTATTATCTTAGACGTAAAAGTATTCAACCGTGAAGATGGCGATGAATTGCCACCAGGCGTGAATCAACTTGTACGTGCATATATCGTTCAAAAACGTAAAATTTCTGAAGGTGACAAGATGGCCGGACGTCACGGTAACAAAGGTGTTATCTCTCGTATTTTACCAGAAGAAGATATGCCTTACTTACCAGACGGTACGCCAATCGATATCATGTTAAACCCATTAGGGGTACCATCTCGTATGAATATCGGTCAGGTATTAGAGCTTCATCTTGGTATGGCAGCAAGATATCTTGGTATTCACATTGCAACACCAGTATTCGATGGTGCTCGTGAGGAAGATGTATGGGGCACAATTGAAGAAGCTGGTATGGCAAATGACGCGAAAACAATCCTGTATGACGGACGTACTGGTGAACCATTCGATAACCGTGTATCTGTTGGTGTCATGTATATGATCAAACTTGCGCACATGGTTGACGATAAACTTCATGCTCGTTCTACTGGACCATACTCACTTGTAACGCAGCAACCTCTTGGAGGTAAAGCTCAGTTCGGTGGACAGCGTTTCGGTGAGATGGAGGTTTGGGCACTTGAAGCTTACGGTGCTGCTTATACTCTTCAAGAAATCTTAACAGTGAAGTCTGATGATGTTATTGGACGTGTTAAGACGTATGAAGCAATTGTTAAAGGCGAAAATGTTCCAGAACCAGGCGTTCCAGAATCATTCAAAGTATTGATTAAAGAACTGCAAAGTTTAGGTATGGACGTTAAAATGATGTCTAGCGACGATACAGAAATTGAAATGCGTGATACGGAAGATGACGATGATCATCAATCAGCAGATAAATTGAATGTCGAAGTTGAGACAACTAAGGAATAATTGGGATAACCTGTAGACTAAAAGGGAGGTAGGCCCCTTGATAGATGTAAATAACTTTGAATATATGAAGATTGGACTTGCTTCACCTGACAAGATTCGTTCTTGGTCATACGGTGAAGTTAAGAAACCAGAAACGATTAACTATCGTACGTTAAAGCCTGAGAAAGACGGCTTGTTCTGTGAGCGTATTTTCGGACCACAAAAGGACTGGGAATGTCATTGCGGAAAATATAAACGTGTACGTTATAAAGGTGTAGTTTGTGATCGATGTGGCGTTGAAGTAACGCGTGCAAAAGTTCGTCGTGAACGTATGGGTCATATCGAATTAGCTGCTCCTGTATCTCATATTTGGTATTTCAAAGGTATCCCGAGCCGCATGGGACTTGTCTTAGACATGTCCCCTCGCGCGCTTGAAGAAGTAATTTATTTCGCTTCTTATGTTGTAACAGAAAGTGGAGATACACCACTTGATAAGAAGCAATTACTTTCTGAAAAAGAATACCGTGCATATCGTGATCGATATGGCAGCACATTCCAAGCTGCTATGGGTGCAGAAGCGATTAAAAAGCTATTACAAGACATCGATTTAGATAAAGAAGTAGACTTCTTAAAAGAAGAATTAAAAACAGCACAAGGACAACGACGTACTCGTGCTATTAAACGTCTAGAAGTATTAGAAGCATTCCGTAACTCTGGAAATCACCCATCTTGGATGATCCTAGATGTTCTTCCAGTTATCCCACCGGAACTACGCCCAATGGTACAGTTGGATGGTGGACGTTTTGCTACTTCTGATTTAAACGACTTATACCGTCGTGTAATTAACCGTAACAACCGTTTAAAACGTCTATTGGACTTAGGTGCACCAAGCATCATCGTTCAAAACGAAAAACGTATGTTACAAGAAGCTGTAGACGCATTAATCGATAATGGTCGCCGTGGCCGTCCAGTTACTGGACCAGGTAACCGTCCATTAAAATCACTATCTCACATGCTTAAAGGTAAACAAGGACGTTTCCGTCAAAACTTATTAGGTAAACGTGTTGACTACTCTGGCCGTTCTGTAATCGTTGTAGGACCGAACTTAAAGATGTACCAATGTGGATTACCGAAAGAAATGGCACTTGAACTGTTCAAACCTTTTGTTATGAAAGAGTTAGTGGAAAAAGGATTAGCACACAACATTAAGAGTGCGAAACGTAAAATCGAGCGTGTACAACCTGAAGTTTGGGACGTTTTAGAATCTGTGATCAAAGAACATCCAGTACTTCTAAACCGCGCACCAACACTTCACCGTCTTGGTATCCAGGCGTTTGAACCTACACTAGTAGAAGGTCGTGCAATCCGTCTTCACCCACTTGTATGTACTGCATACAACGCGGACTTTGACGGTGACCAAATGGCGGTTCACGTTCCGTTATCATCAGAAGCACAAGCAGAAGCTCGTATTCTTATGTTAGCAGCACAAAACATCTTGAATCCAAAAGACGGAAAACCAGTTGTTACTCCATCTCAGGATATGGTATTAGGTAACTACTACTTAACGCTTGAGCGTGAAGGTGCAATCGGTGAAGGTATGGTCTTCAAAGATGCAAACGAAGCAATACTTGCATACCAAAACGGATATGTACATCTGCACACACGTGTTGCAGTTGCTGCAAGTTCAGTAAATAATGTAACGTTTACTGAAGAGCAAAAGAGTATGCTTCTATTAACAACAGTTGGTAAATTAATATTTAACGAAATCTTACCAGAGTCGTTCCCTTATATTAATGAACCAACAAATTCAAACCTTGAAAAAGAAACACCAGCGGAATATTTCGTTGAAAAAGGTGCGAACATTAAAGAAATTATTGCTAGTCGCGAAGAAGTGGCGCCATTTAGCAAGAAGATCCTTGGTAACATCATTGCGGAAGTATTCAAGCGTTTCAAGATTACAGAGACGTCTCGCATGCTTGACCGTATGAAGAACTTAGGATTTAAATACTCTACAAAAGCTGGTATTACAGTTGGGGTATCTGACATTCTTGTATTAGGTGAAAAAGATGAAATTCTCCACGAAGCACAAGCAAAAGTAGATAATGTAATTAAACAATTCCGTCGCGGTTTAATCACGGAAGAAGAACGTTACGATCGCGTTATCTCTATTTGGAGTAATGCAAAAGATGTTATCCAAGGAAAACTGATGAAGTCCTTGAATAAACGCAACCCAATCTTCATGATGAGTGATTCCGGTGCCCGTGGTAACGCATCTAACTTTACTCAGCTTGCTGGTATGCGTGGTCTGATGGCCAATCCATCTGGTCGTATCATTGAACTTCCGATCAAATCAAGTTTCCGTGAAGGTTTAACAGTACTTGAGTACTTCATCTCTACGCATGGTGCTCGTAAAGGTCTTGCCGATACAGCACTTAAGACTGCCGATTCTGGTTACTTAACACGTCGTCTTGTAGACGTTGCACAAGATGTAATTGTTCGTGAAGATGATTGTGGAACAGATCGCGGTTTACTAATCGGTGCGATTAAAGAGGGTAATGAAGTAATTGAGTCATTATATGATCGTCTTGTTGGACGTTTTGCAAGAAAAACTGTAAAACATCCTGAAACAGGTGAAGTATTAGTTGCTGAAAATCAATTGATTACTGAAGATATCGCTCATATTGTTGAAAATTCGGGTGTCGAAACTGTAAACATTCGTTCAGCGTTTACGTGTAATACTCGCCATGGTGTATGTAAGAAGTGTTACGGTCGTAACTTAGCAACTGGTACAGACGTAGAAGTAGGAGAAGCGGTAGGTATTATCGCAGCTCAATCTATCGGTGAGCCAGGTACACAGTTAACGATGCGTACGTTCCATACAGGTGGGGTTGCCGGAGATGATATCACACAAGGTTTACCTCGTATCCAAGAGATCTTTGAAGCTCGTAATCCGAAAGGTCAGGCAGTTATCAGTGAAATCGACGGTGTTATCGCAGCGATCAACGATGTTAAAGATCGTCAAGAAGTAGTTGTACAGGGTGAGGTTGAAGCTCGTACGTATGCTATTCCTTACGGTGCTCGTCTGAAAGTAATTCTAGGACAGCCAATTAGCCACGGTAAAGAGTTAACAGAAGGTTCTATTGATCCGAAAGAATTACTAAAAGTAACGGACATTACGGCAGTTCAAGAATACCTATTACGTGAAGTTCAAAAAGTATACCGTATGCAAGGGGTAGAAATTGGTGACAAACACGTAGAAGTAATGGTACGTCAAATGCTACGTAAAGTTCGTGTAAGTGATGCGGGTGAAACAGATGTATTACCAGGAACATTACTAGATATCCATCAGTTTACTGATGCGAATGCGAAGGTGTTACTAAAAGGTAAACAGCCAGCGACAGCTAGACCTGTTTTACTTGGTATTACAAAAGCTTCACTTGAAACTGATTCATTCTTATCTGCAGCATCATTCCAAGAAACAACTCGTGTCTTAACTGATGCAGCAATTAAAGGTAAACGTGATGAGCTTCTAGGATTGAAAGAGAACGTTATTATCGGTAAACTTGTTCCTGCTGGAACAGGTATGAATCGTTATCGCAAAGTGGATCTTGTAAAAACAACACAAGATGACATGAATGTAGAAAACGATGAGATTTATGTGGAACAGTAAAATTTTCCGTCGTAAATTTTGTATAAAAACATCTAATCCTAGTTGACATTGTATGAGTCAAAATGTTACTATAATCAAGGTTGCTCCTGAACGATGCTTTGGAGGATATTTATATGTCTTATCAAAAAGTGTCAAATGCTGAAAATGTAGTCGTTGGTCATAAACGAACATTGGAAGCAATCAAAAATGGTATAGTTAAAGAAGTTGTTATTGCGGAAGATGCTGACGTGCGGTTAACCCATGTTATCATTCGTACCGCCTTGCAACATAACATACCCATAACCAAAGTTGAATCAGTTCGTAAGCTTGGAAAAGTTTCGGGGATTCAAGTGGGAGCTTCAGCAATAGGAATAATAAGTTAAAACTGTTTTTGTGAGGAGAGAGCATTTGCTCTTCCTTGCAAAAACTTTGTTTTCAACTAATAATGAACCACCTGGATATGTGGTCATACAAACATGCGAAGGGAGGATAATCAAATGCCTACTATTAACCAATTAGTGAGAAATGGTCGTACTGATAAAGTATGGAAATCTAAATCACCTGCGTTAAACAAAGGTTTTAACTCTTTAAAGAAAAAATCAACTGATATCTCTGCACCTCAAAAACGTGGTGTATGTACTCGTGTTGGTACAATGACTCCAAAGAAACCTAACTCAGCGTTACGTAAATACGCTCGTGTACGTTTAACAAACGGTATTGAAGTTACAGCTTACATCCCAGGTATCGGTCATAACCTACAAGAGCATAGCGTAGTATTAATTCGCGGTGGTCGAGTAAAGGATTTACCAGGGGTACGTTACCACATCGTTCGTGGAGCGCTTGATACAGCTGGTGTTGACAAACGTATGCAAGGACGTTCTAAATATGGTACTAAGCGACCAAAACCTGCTAAAAAATAATAAACTTATAATGAAAGGAGGAACTCAATATGCCTCGTAAAGGACCTGTTGCGAAACGTGACGTGTTACCAGATCCAATGTACAATTCGAAACTAGTAACACGCCTAATCAACAAAATGATGGTTGACGGTAAAAAAGGTAAATCTCAAACAATTCTTTATAACGCTTTCGATATCGTTCGTGAACGTTCAGATAAAGAACCAATGGAAGTATTCGAGCAAGCTCTTAAGAACATCATGCCTGTTCTTGAAGTACGCGCTCGTCGTGTTGGTGGTGCTAACTACCAAGTTCCAGTTGAGGTTCGTCCAGAACGCCGTACAACTTTAGGTCTTCGCTGGTTAGTAAACTATGCTCGTCTTCGTGGTGAAAAAACTATGGAAGAGCGTCTAGCTTACGAAATCTTAGATGCAGCTAACAATGCTGGTGCATCTGTTAAGAAACGTGAAGACACTCATAAAATGGCAGAAGCTAACAAAGCATTTGCTCATTACCGTTGGTAGGATTCAACGTAAAATAAATGTAAGCATAAACCGCTTTATTTGTCGCTTATGGAAGTGTGGAGAGGGAGAATGCCTCTCCCTTTCGTTGGGCGCTCGTTTTACATAATGAGGGTACAAGACACTGGCATATGTAACAATATAAAGTGGCTTTTTTGCTACTTAAAATAAAATAATCCAATCCATATATGGAAGGAGCAAGACACCAAATGACTAGAGAGTTCTCTTTAGAAAACACTCGTAATATTGGTATCATGGCTCACATCGATGCTGGTAAAACAACAGCAACTGAGCGTATTCTGTATTACACAGGACGTATTCATAAAATCGGTGAAACTCATGAAGGTGCATCTCAGATGGACTGGATGGAGCAAGAGCAAGAGCGTGGTATCACAATTACTTCTGCTGCAACTACAGCTCAATGGAAAGGTCACCGTGTAAACATCATTGACACTCCAGGACACGTAGACTTCACAGTAGAAGTAGAACGTTCTTTACGCGTACTTGATGGTGCGGTAGCAGTACTTGATGCACAATCTGGTGTAGAACCACAAACAGAAACTGTTTGGCGTCAGGCTACTACTTACGGTGTACCTCGTATCGTATTCGTTAACAAAATGGATAAGATCGGTGCAGATTTCTTATACTCTGTAGGAACAATCCACGATCGTTTACAAGCAAACGCACATCCAATTCAGTTACCAATCGGTGCTGAAGACGAGTTCAATGGTATCATTGACCTTGTTGAAGAGTGTGCTTACATGTACGGTAACGATTTAGGAACAGACATCGAGCGTGTCGAAATTCCTGAAGAGCACAAAGAATTAGCTGCAGAATACCGTGGAAAACTTATTGAAGCGGTAGCTGAGCTTGATGAAGAAATGATGATGAAGTACCTAGAAGGTGAAGAAATCACTATAGAAGAGCTTAAAGCTGGTATCCGTAAGGCTACAACTTCTGTAGAATTCTTCCCAGTAATCTGTGGTTCTGCATTCAAAAACAAAGGTGTTCAAATTCTGTTAGACGCAGTTATCGACTACCTACCGTCTCCATTAGATGTACCAGCTATCAAAGGTACTCTTCCGGATACAGAGGAAGAAATCGAACGTAAGTCTAGCGATGAAGAACCATTCGCAGCTTTAGCATTCAAAATCATGACTGACCCTTATGTTGGTAAGTTAACGTTCTTCCGTGTGTACTCTGGTGTGTTAAACTCTGGATCATACGTGAAAAACTCAACTAAAGGTAAGCGTGAGCGTGTAGGTCGTATCCTACAAATGCACGCTAACAGCCGTGAAGAGATTTCAACAGTTTACGCTGGTGATATCGCTGCTGCTGTAGGTTTAAAAGATACTACTACTGGTGATACTCTTTGTGATGAGAAGAGTCTTGTTATCCTTGAGTCTATGGAATTCCCAGAGCCAGTTATCTCTGTAGCTATCGAACCAAAATCTAAAGCTGACCAAGATAAAATGGGTACAGCATTATCTAAGCTTTCTGAAGAAGATCCAACATTCCGTGCTCACACTGACCAAGAAACTGGCCAAACAATCATCGCTGGTATGGGTGAACTTCACCTTGATATCATCGTTGACCGTATGCGTCGTGAATTCAAAGTGGAAGCAAACGTTGGTGCTCCTCAGGTAGCATACCGTGAGACTTTCCGCGCTGCTGCGAAAGTTGAAGGTAAGTTCGCTCGTCAATCTGGTGGTCGTGGACAATTCGGTCACGTTTGGATTGAGTTTGAACCTAATGAAGAAGGTAAAGGTTTTGAATTCCAAAACAAAATCGTCGGTGGTGTAGTTCCACGTGAATACATCCCAGCTGTTGGAGCGGGTCTTGAAGACTCACTTAAAAATGGTGTACTAGCTGGTTATCCACTAGTTGACATTAAAGCTGCGTTAGTTGACGGTTCTTACCATGATGTCGATTCATCTGAGATGGCGTTCAAAATCGCTGCATCTATGGCACTTAAAGCTGCGGTTTCTAAATGTAGCCCAGTAATTCTTGAGCCAATGATGAAAGTTGAAGTTGTAATTCCTGAAGAGTACATGGGTGACATTATGGGCGACGTAACATCTCGTCGTGGACGTGTAGAAGGTATGGAAGCTCGCGGTAACGCTCAAGTTGTTCGCGCTATGGTTCCACTTTCTGAAATGTTCGGTTATGCAACGGCATTACGTTCTAACACTCAAGGACGCGGAACATTCTCAATGACATTTGATCATTATGAAGAAGTACCGAAGTCTGTTTCTGAAGAAATTATTAAAAAAAATAAAGGTGAATAATTGATTTTTATCGATTGTTCAAGTATAACTACTTATGTAAGCTTAGAAAGTGGGACGTAAGTTTCACTTTCTAGTCTAAATATAAAATAACCCATATAAACTAAGGAGGAATTTAGAATGGCTAAAGCTAAATTCGAACGTTCTAAACCCCATGTTAACATCGGTACAATCGGCCACGTTGACCATGGTAAAACTACATTAACTGCTGCGATCACTACAGTTCTTGCAAAAGCTGGTGGTGCTGAAGCACGCGGATACGATCAAATCGACGCTGCTCCAGAAGAAAGAGAGCGCGGAATCACAATCTCAACTGCACACGTTGAGTACGAAACTGAAACTCGTCACTATGCACACGTTGACTGCCCAGGTCACGCTGACTATGTTAAAAACATGATCACTGGTGCTGCTCAAATGGACGGCGGTATCTTAGTAGTATCTGCTGCTGATGGCCCAATGCCTCAAACACGTGAGCACATCCTTCTTTCTCGTCAAGTAGGTGTTCCTTACATCGTTGTATTCTTAAACAAATGCGACATGGTAGACGACGAAGAATTATTAGAATTAGTAGAAATGGAAGTTCGCGACCTATTATCTGAATACGGATTCCCAGGCGACGATATTCCTGTAATCAAAGGTTCTGCTCTTAAAGCTCTTCAAGGAGAAGCTGAGTGGGAAGAAAAAATCATCGAATTAATGACTGAAGTTGATGCTTACATCCCAACTCCAGAACGTGAAACTGACAAACCATTCTTAATGCCTATCGAGGATGTATTCTCTATCACAGGTCGTGGTACAGTTGCAACTGGTCGTGTAGAGCGCGGAATCGTTAAAGTTGGTGACGTAGTAGAAATTATCGGTCTTGCTGAAGAGAATGCTTCTACAACTGTAACTGGTGTAGAAATGTTCCGTAAGCTTCTTGACCAAGCTCAAGCTGGAGACAACATCGGTGCTCTTCTTCGTGGGGTTGCTCGTGAAGACATCCAACGTGGACAAGTTCTTGCTAAAACTGGCTCTGTAAAAGCACACGCTAAATTCAAAGCTGAAGTTTTCGTATTATCTAAAGAAGAAGGTGGACGTCATACTCCATTCTTCGCTAACTACCGTCCTCAGTTCTACTTCCGTACAACTGACGTAACTGGTATCATCCAATTACCAGAAGGTACTGAAATGGTAATGCCTGGTGACAACATCGAAATGACTATCGAACTTATCGCTCCAATCGCTATCGAAGAGGGAACTAAATTCTCTATTCGTGAAGGTGGACGTACAGTAGGTTACGGTGTAGTTGCTACTATCGTTGAGTAATCTTAACTGATATAAAAAAACCCAAGGGATTTTCCCTTGGGTTTTTTGTTTGTATTTATATAATGAATGAAATGATATTTTTATATTTTGACGAGTTTCTTCTATAGTAATACAAAATCAATAAAACCGAAATCCAGAAACTGTAAAATGAATTCTGTGAGATGAAAACTTGAAATTCTTTAAAGTGCCATGTATAATAGCAAAAGTAGAGAAAAGCAGATGCAAACAAAAAGATGCTTGCATCTAGACGAATAACATTGTATAATAGACAATGTTGGTCTTTGACTGCGATGAAGTGGAAGGTTGCTGACACACCCGGCCGCTTTGCCATGGCATGGTGTGGGGAAATTTCCATGGAGAAGGTCTATTTTAGAAATAGGCGAACGAAGGAGGGAAAATAATGGCAAAAGAAAAAATTCGTATCCGTTTAAAAGCTTATGATCACCGTATTCTTGATCAATCAGCTGAGAAAATTGTAGAAACAGCTAAGCGTTCTGGGGCAACAGTTTCTGGTCCGATCCCATTACCAACTGAGAAGACTATTTACACAATTCTTCGTGCTGTTCATAAGTACAAAGATTCTCGTGAGCAATTCGAAATGCGCACACACAAACGTTTAATCGATATCGTGAGTCCTACTCCACAAACAGTAGATTCATTAATGCGTTTAGACTTACCGTCTGGTGTAGATATCGAAATCAAACTATAAATTATATAACTTAAAAATGTAGGAGGTGTAACTCATGACCAAAGGAATCTTAGGAAGAAAGATCGGTATGACTCAAGTATTTGCTGAGAACGGTGAGTTAATCCCAGTAACGGTAATCGCTGCTAATCCAAACGTTGTTCTTCAAAAGAAAACAACTGAAACTGATGGCTACAACGCAATTCAGTTAGGATTTGAAGACAAACGTGAAAAGTTAACTAACAAACCTGAACAAGGCCACACTGCTAAAGCATCTACAACTCCTAAGCGCTTCATTCGCGAAATCCGCGATGCAGACGTGGACGGATTAGAGGTTGGTCAAGAGGTAAAAGTTGAAGTTTTCGCTGCAGGTGAAATCGTTGACGTAACAGGAATTTCTAAAGGTAAAGGTTTCCAAGGTGTTATCAAACGCCACGGACAATCTCGCGGACCTATGTCTCATGGTTCTCGCTATCACCGTCGTCCAGGTTCAATGGGGCCAGTTGCTCCGAACCGTGTATTCAAAGGTAAAAAACTTGCTGGACGTATGGGTGGAGACCAAGTTACTATCCAAAACTTAGAAATCGTTCAAGTTGACACTGAGCGCAACTTATTACTAGTAAAAGGTAACGTTCCAGGTGCTAAGAAATCTCTTGTAGTTGTTCAAGGCGCTGTGAAGGTTAGCAAATAATTCACAATAGGAAGGAGGAATTCCAATGCCAAAAGTTACTGTATATAACCAAACTGGTTCACAGGTTGGTGAAATCGAATTAGCTGAAGCTATTTTCGGTATCGAACCAAATGAAGCTGTACTTTTCGAAGCTGTAATGATGCAACGTGCATCTTTACGTCAAGGTACACACAAAGTAAAAACTCGCTCTGAAGTTCGCGGTGGTGGTCGTAAACCATGGCGTCAAAAAGGAACTGGACGTGCTCGTCAAGGTTCTATCCGCTCTCCTCAATGGCGTGGTGGTGGTACGGTATTCGGACCTACACCAAGAAGCTATGCGTACAAACTTCCTAAGAAAGTTCGTCGTTTAGCGATCAAATCTGCATTAGCTACTAAAGTAGTTGAGAACAACATTGTAGTTCTTGAAGACCTAGTGTTAAATGCACCAAAAACAAAAGACATGGTAGCAGTACTTAAAGGATTAACTGTTGAGAAGAAAGCTCTTATCGTAACTGCTGATGCAAACGAATCTGTAGAGTTATCTGCTCGCAATATCCCTGGAGTAACAGTAATCACTGCTGATGGCGTAAATGTGCTAGATGTGCTTCATCATGATAAGCTAATCATGACAAAAGCGGCAGTGGAAAAAGTAGAGGAGGTGCTTGCATAATGAGAGATCCTCGTGATATCATTAAGCGCCCAGTTATCACTGAACGTTCTATGGAAATGATGGCTGAAAAAAAATACACGTTCGACGTGGACGTTAAATCTAATAAAACAGAGGTTAAAGACGCTATCGAAGCGATCTTTGGTGTTAATGTAGACAAAGTAAACATCATGAACTACAAGCCGAAAGCAAAACGTGTTGGTCGTCACGCTGGTTTTACTAGCCGTCGTCGTAAAGCAATCGTTAAGCTAACTGCTGACAGCAAAGAAATCGAAATCTTCCAAGGCGTTTAATTCTTACTAAAGAAGGAGGGAAATTGAGATGGGAATTAAAAAGTATAATCCAACTACTAACGGTCGTCGTAACATGACTACGAATGATTTCGCTGAAATCACGACTGACAGACCGGAAAAGTCTTTACTTGCTCCTTTAAGCAAAAAGGCTGGTCGTAATAACCAAGGTAAAATTACTGTACGTCATCAAGGTGGCGGACATAAGCGTCAATACCGTATCATCGACTTTAAGCGTAACAAAGATGGAATTCCAGGACGCGTTGCTACGATCGAATACGATCCAAACCGCTCTGCGAATATCGCATTAATTAACTACGTTGACGGTGAAAAACGTTACATTCTTGCTCCTAAAACTTTAGAAGTAGGTATGGAAGTTATGTCTGGCCCTGAAGCTGACATTAAAATCGGTAACGCATTACCATTAATCAACATTCCAGTAGGTACTGTTGTTCATAACATCGAGCTTAAACCTGGTCGTGGCGGACAATTAGTTCGTTCTGCTGGTACATCTGCTCAAGTACTTGGTAAAGAAGGAAAATACGTACTTGTACGTTTAACTTCTGGTGAAGTACGTCTTGTATTATCTGCTTGTCGCGCTTCAATCGGTCAAGTTGGTAACGAACAACACGAACTTATCAAAATCGGTAAAGCAGGTCGCTCTCGCTGGTTAGGTAAGCGCCCAACAGTTCGTGGTTCTGTAATGAACCCGGTTGATCACCCACACGGTGGTGGTGAAGGACGCTCTCCAATCGGACGTAAGTCTCCAATGTCTCCATGGGGTAAACCAACTCTTGGATTCAAGACTCGTAAGAAAAACAAAGCGTCTGATAAATTTATCGTTCGTCGTCGTAAAAAATAATGGGATTGTAGTACGGTTCGTTTCAAGAACCGTACGCCAATCACGAAGGGAGGCACCAAAATGGCTCGTAGCTTAAAAAAAGGACCATTTGTCGATGATCACTTAATGAGCAAAATGGAAAAATTAGTTGCATCTGAGCAAAAACAAGTTGTTAAAACTTGGTCTCGCCGTTCAACTATCTTCCCTCAGTTCATCGGACACACAATCGCTGTATATGATGGTCGTAAACACGTACCTGTGTACATCACTGAGGATATGGTTGGCCATAAGTTAGGTGAATTCGCACCAACTCGTACGTATAAAGGTCACCTTGCTGACGATAAGAAAACTAGAAGATAATGAGAGGAGGCACTTCAATGCAAGCTAAAGCAGTAGCGAGAACAGTTCGTATTGCTCCTCGTAAAGTTCGTTTAGTAGTAGACTTAATCCGAGGTAAGCAAGTGGGTGAAGCGATTGCTATCCTTAACCACACACCAAAAACTGCTTCTCCAGTTGTAGAAAAAGTTTTAAAATCTGCAATCGCAAATGCAGAGCACAATTATGAGATGGATATTAACAACTTAGTTGTTGAAAAAGTTTTCGTTGACGAAGGTCCAACGTTGAAACGTTTCCGTCCACGTGCAATGGGTCGTGCAAGCCAAATTAACAAACGCACAAGCCACATCACAGTTGTGGTATCAGAAAAGAAGGAGGGATAATCGATGGGTCAGAAGGTTAATCCAATTGGTCTTCGTGTCGGTGTTATCCGTGACTGGGAATCTCGTTGGTTCGCTGAGAAAGATTACGCTACATTATTACATGAAGACATCAAAATCCGTGAGTACATTACTGTACGCTTAAAAGATTCTGCTGTTGCTAAAGTAGAAATCGAACGTGCAGCAAATCGTGTAAATGTTACAATTCACACTGCAAAACCTGGTATGGTAATTGGTAAAGGTGGTACAGAAGTTGAAGCACTTCGTAAAGCTCTTAACCAATTAACAGGCAAGCGTGTACACATCAATATTTTAGAAGTTAAGAGAGCTGATCTTAACGCTAAATTAGTAGGCGAAAACATCGCTCGTCAATTAGAAAACCGTGTATCATTCCGTCGTGCACAAAAGCAAGTTATTCAACGTGCTATGCGTGCAGGTGCTAAAGGTATTAAAACACAGGTTTCTGGTCGTCTTGGCGGAGCTGATATCGCTCGTGCAGAATCTTACAGTGAAGGAACTGTTCCACTTCATACACTTCGCGCTGATATTGACTATGCAGCAGTTGAAGCTGATACAACATACGGTAAATTAGGCGTAAAAGTATGGATCTACCGTGGAGAAGTCCTTCCTACAAAAAAGAAAGCTTCTGAGGAAGGAGGAAAATAATATGTTAATGCCAAAACGCGTAAAATATCGTAGAGAGCATCGTGGTAAAATGCGTGGTCGTGCAAAAGGTGGAACTGAAATTGCTTTCGGTGAATTCGGTTTACAAGCACAAGCTGCTTCATGGATTACAAACCGTCAAATCGAAGCTGCTCGTCGTGCAATGACTCGTTACATGAAACGTGGCGGTAAAGTATGGATTAAAATTTTCCCTTCTAAACCTTACACTGCAAAACCTCTAGAAGTACGTATGGGTTCCGGTAAAGGGGCACCAGAAGGCTGGGTAGCAGTAGTAAAACCTGGGAAAATTATGTTTGAAATCGCGGGTGTATCTGAAGAGGTAGCACGCGAAGCATTACGTCTTGCAGCTCACAAGTTACCTGTGAAATGTAAATTCGTAAAACGTGAAGAAAATGGTGGTGAATCTAATGAAAACTAATGATATTCGTGAACTAACCACTGCCGAAATCGAAACAAAAGTTAAAGCTTTAAAGGAAGAATTATTCAATCTTCGCTTCCAACTTGCTACAGGACAATTAGAGAATCCAACTCGCATCCGTGAAGTGCGTAAAGCGATTGCTCGTATGAAAACTGTAGTTCGTGAAAGAGAGATCGGAATTAATCGATAAATTGAGGGGAGGTTTGCATAGTGAGCGAACGTAACCAACGCAAAGTTTATACTGGTCGTGTTGTGTCTGATAAAATGGACAAAACGATTACAGTTTTAGTTGAAACTTACAAAACTCATTCCTTGTACGGAAAACGTGTTAAGTATTCTAAAAAGTACAAAGCCCATGATGAGCAAAACCAAGCGAAACTTGGCGATATCGTTAAAATCATGGAAACTCGCCCGCTTTCTGCTACTAAGCGTTTCCGTTTAGTTGAAATCGTTGAAGAAGCGGTTATTATCTAAATAGACGAATCGGAATTTTTAGTCCGAAGGGAGGTTTCATAACATGATCCAACAAGAATCTCGTTTGAAAGTTGCTGACAACTCTGGTGCACGTGAACTTTTAACAATTAAAGTATTAGGCGGCTCTGGTCGTAAATATGCTAACATTGGTGATATTATCGTTGCTACGGTAAAACAAGCAACACCAGGTGGCGTTGTTAAAAAAGGTGACGTTGTTAAAGCAGTAGTAGTACGTACGAAGAGCGGAGCTCGTCGTCCGGACGGTTCTTATATCAAATTTGATGAAAACGCAGCGGTTATCATTAAAGACGATAAGAGCCCACGTGGTACTCGTATCTTCGGACCAGTAGCTCGTGAATTACGTGATAGCAACTTCATGAAGATCGTTTCTTTAGCTCCAGAAGTTCTATAATTTAAGGTATTGCCTTGCTAAGGAGGTGCAGAATTAAGATGCATGTAAAAAAAGGTGATAAAGTACAGGTAATCACTGGAAAAGACAAAGGAAAACAAGGCGTTATCCTTGTGGCTTTCCCAAAGCAAAACCGTGTTATCGTTGAGGGTGTTAACATCGTTAAAAAACACTCTAAGCCATCTCAATTAAATCCACAAGGTGGAATTATTACTAAAGAAGCACCTATTCACGTTTCTAACGTTATGATTTTAGATCCGAAAACAGGTGAACCTACTCGCGTAGGCTTCAAAGTAGAAGATGGTAAAAAAGTTCGTATTGCAAAAAAATCTGGTGAATTATTAGATAAATAATTTTCTTAAGAAAGGAGGTCACTTCATTGAATCGCCTTAAAGAGAAGTTCCAAAAGGAAATTACTCCTGCTCTAGTGAGCAAGTTTAACTATAAATCTGTGATGGAAGTACCGAAAATCGAAAAGATCGTAATCAACACTGGTGTTGGTGACGCGGTATCTAACTCAAAAGCTTTAGACAATGCAGTAGAAGAATTAACACAAATCGCAGGTCAAAAGCCTGTTGTAACTCGTGCTAAAAAATCAATCGCTGGTTTCCGTCTTCGTGAAGGTATGCCAATCGGTGCGAAAGTAACTTTACGCGGCGAGCACATGTATGAGTTCTTCGACAAATTAGTATCAGTTTCTTTACCACGTGTACGTGATTTCCGTGGTGTTTCTAAGAAATCATTTGATGGTCGTGGGAACTACACATTAGGTGTTAAAGAGCAACTTATCTTCCCTGAGATCGATTATGATAAAGTAAGCAAAGTCCGCGGTATGGACATCGTAATCGTTACTACAGCGAAAACTGATGAAGAAGCTCGTGAACTTTTAACACAATTCGGTATGCCATTCCAAAAATAATGGAAGCCAACGCTAAGTAGAGGAGGCGAAAACGTGGCTAAAAAATCTATGATAGCGAAACAAAAGCGTACTCCTAAGTTTAAAGTACAAGAGTATACACGTTGCGAACGCTGCGGTCGTCCGCATTCTGTATACCGCAAATTTAAGCTTTGCCGTATTTGTTTCCGTGAACTTGCATATAAAGGTCAAATTCCTGGTGTTAAAAAAGCTAGTTGGTAAAACCCACAAATGGGAAGGAGGTAAAACACATGGTGATGACAGATCCAATTGCAGACATGCTTACTCGCATCCGTAATGCGAACATGGTACGTCATGAGAAATTAGAGGTTCCTGCTTCTAAAATCAAAAAAGAGATCGCTGAACTTTTAAAACGTGAAGGTTTCATTCGTGATGTAGAATACATCGAGGATAACAAACAAGGTATCCTTCGTATTTTCCTGAAATATGGTGCAAACAATGAACGTGTAATCACTGGATTAAAACGTATCAGTAAACCTGGCTTACGCGTTTACGCTAAAGCTGATGAAGTACCACGTGTACTTAACGGATTAGGTATCGCTCTTGTTTCTACATCTAAGGGAGTAATGACAGACAAAGACGCTCGTCAATTACAAACTGGTGGAGAAGTAGTAGCATACGTTTGGTAATATATATTTAAAACGAACGGAGGTGTGACCACATGTCTCGTATTGGTAAAAAGATTCTTGAAATCCCTGCAGGTGTTACTATTACAATTGCAGAAGACAATACTGTAACAGTAAAAGGCCCTAAAGGTGAATTAACTCGTAAATTCAATGCTGATATGTCTATCAAAATTGAAGAAAATACACTAACAGTTGAGCGTCCATCTGAACAGAAGGAACACCGTGCATTACACGGTACAACTCGTGCTTTAATCGGAAACATGGTTGAAGGTGTAACTGCAGGTTTCGCACGCGGACTTGAATTAGTCGGTGTTGGTTACCGTGCTCAAAAACAAGGAGATAAACTTGTTTTAAGCGTAGGTTATTCTCATCCAGTAGAAATGACTCCGGAAGCAGGTCTTGAAGTTGAAGTACCTGCACCAACTAAAATCGTAATCAAAGGTATCGACAAGCAACGTGTTGGCGAATTTGCTGCTAACATCCGTGCTGTACGTGCTCCTGAGCCATATAAAGGTAAAGGTATTCGTTACGAAGGCGAAGTTGTTCGTCGTAAAGAAGGTAAAACTGCTAAGTAAACCCGTTAGGTGAGAGAAAGGAGTGACAAGAATGATCACTAAAGCTGATAAAAATGCGACTCGTAAGAAAAGACATGCACGTGTACGTGCTAAGCTTACTGGTACTGCAGAACGTCCACGTTTAAACGTGTTCCGTTCTAACCAACATATTTACGCTCAAGTTATTGATGATGTAAATGGTGTAACGTTAGTAAGTGCATCTACTCTTGATAAAGACCTTGCTCTTAACGGTACTAGCAATACTGAAGCTGCTACGAAAGTTGGAGAATCAGTTGCTAAGCGTGCTGTAGAGAAAGGCGTTAAAGAAGTAGTATTCGATCGCGGTGGTTATTTATACCATGGCCGTGTTAAAGCTCTAGCTGAAGCTGCTCGTGAGGCTGGATTACAATTTTAATGGTCAAAGGAGGGAAAATTGATGCATCGCATTGACCCAAGTAAATTAGAACTTGAAGAACGTGTAGTTACGATAAATCGTGTCGCGAAAGTTGTTAAGGGTGGTCGTCGTTTCCGCTTTGCTGCACTAGTTGTAGTTGGCGATAAAAACGGTCATGTTGGATTCGGTACTGGTAAAGCACAAGAGGTACCAGACGCAATTCGCAAAGCTATCGAAGACGCTAAGAAAAACTTAATCGCTGTACCATTAGTTGGTACAACAATTCCACACACAATCAACGGTCACTTTGGAGCTGGTGAAGTATTCTTAAAACCTGCTGCTGAAGGTACTGGTGTTATTGCTGGTGGACCTGTTCGTGCGGTACTTGAATTAGCTGGTGTACAAGATATTCTTTCGAAATCTCTTGGTTCTAACACACCAATCAACATGATTCGCGCTACTGTGAACGGATTAAGCGAACTTAAGCGCGCTGAAGATGTTGCAAAATTACGCGGTAAATCTGTAGAAGAGCTACTAGGTTAAGGAGGGAAAACAAATGGCGAAAAAGTTAGAAATTACCCTCACTCGTAGTGTAATTGGTCGTCCACAAGATCAACGTGCGACGGTAGAAGCTTTAGGTCTTAAAAAGTTGAATTCAACTGTAGTTAAGGAAGAAACTCCTGCTATTCTTGGTATGATCAACAAAGTTTCTCACCTTATAACTGTAAAAGAAGCTTAAGGATAACTCATTAATATAAGGAGGTGCCTGGGAATGAAACTTCATGAATTAAAACCTGCAGAAGGTTCTCGTAAAGTACGTAACCGTGTCGGTCGTGGTATCGGTTCTGGTAACGGTAAAACTGCTGGTAAAGGTCATAAAGGACAAAACGCACGTTCTGGCGGCGGTGTTCGTCTTGGCTTCGAAGGTGGTCAAACTCCATTATTCCGTCGTTTACCAAAACGCGGCTTCACAAACATTAACCGTAAAGAGTTTACTATTGTAAACTTATCAACGTTAAATCGTTTTGAAGATGGTACAGAAGTAACACCTGAATTATTGCTGGAAACTGGCGTTATCAGCAAGTTAAACGACGGTGTTAAAATTCTTGCAAGCGGAGCAGTAGAGAAAAAATTAACTGTTAAAGCGCACAAGTTCTCTTCAAGTGCTAAAGAAGCAATTGAAGCAGCTGGCGGATCAGTTGAGGTGATCTAATGTTTCGTACAATCTCCAACTTTATGCGCGTTGCTGAGATAAGACGTAAAATATTATTCACTTTAGCGATGTTAGTCGTATTCAGGATTGGCACGTTTATCCCAGTGCCATTTACAAATGGAGACGTACTGAAAGCACAAGATCAATTAAATGCCTTAGGTATCCTAAATACATTTGGCGGTGGCGCCTTGAAAAACTTCTCCATCTTCGCGATGGGAATCATGCCGTATATTACAGCATCCATCATCGTGCAATTATTGCAGATGGATGTTGTTCCTAAATTTTCGGAATGGTCGAAGCAAGGTGAAATGGGCCGTCGTAAACTAACGCAATTCACGCGTTACTTTACAATTGTTCTTGCGTTCATTCAGGGGTTTGGTATGTCAATCGGTTTTAACGGTATGGTAGGTGGGCAATTAATTTTGAATCCTGGTTGGAGCACTTATTTATACATTGCTACGGTACTGACTGCTGGTACTGCATTTTTAATGTGGTTAGGTGAACAGATTACAGCTAAAGGTGTAGGTAATGGTATTTCCATCCTTATCTTTGGCGGTATTGCCGCAGCGATCCCAAGTGTTATATCTCAAGTGTATCAACAACAGTTTCAAAATATCGGAGATCAATTGTTCATGAGTATCGTTAAAGTTGCATTGATCTTACTAGCTGTGCTAGCAGTTATTGTTGGTGTTATTTTCATTCAACAGGCTGTTAGAAAGATCCCAATTCAATATGCGAAGCGTGTAACAGGAGGAAATGGGAATCATGCTGGAGCACAAAACACACATTTACCGCTTAAGGTAAATAGTGCGGGTGTTATTCCAGTCATTTTTGCTGTTTCATTCTTAATTACGCCTCCAACTATTGCACAGTTCTTCCCGAATCATGATGTATCGCAGTGGATCATTGCAAACTTTAACTATTCTCACCCAGTGGGAATGATCATATATGTTGCGCTCATTGTAGCCTTCACATATTTCTATGCGTTTGTTCAGGTTAATCCAGAGCAAATGTCAGAGAATCTAAACAAACAAGGTGGATATGTTCCAGGTATTCGTCCGGGTAAGAATACGGAACAATATCTAACAAAAATCTTGTATCGTTTGACCTTTGTAGGATCAATTTTCCTAGCAGCGATTGCAATCTTACCAGTTATCTTTACGAAACTGGGAAATCTTCCCCCATCTGCACAGATTGGTGGAACGAGTATGTTAATCGTTGTCGGCGTTGCTTTAGAAACAATGAAGCAGCTAGAAAGCCAACTGGTAAAACGCCATTACAAAGGGTTTATCAAGCAGTGAGTAAGTGGGAAGAATTGTCTTCCCTACATGCTCATGTACTCTGAGGGGGAACAAGGATGAACTTAATTTTAATGGGGCTTCCTGGTGCTGGTAAAGGTACACAAGCCGAACAGATTGTTGCCAAGTATAACATCCCTCACATTTCAACAGGAGATATGTTCCGTGCAGCTATGAAGGCTGAAACTGAAATGGGTCTACAAGCAAAATCTTTTATTGATAAAGGTGCGCTTGTTCCAGATGAAGTTACAATCGGAATCGTTCGTGAACGTTTAAGTCAAGAAGACTGCGTAAGAGGTTTCTTACTAGACGGTTTCCCACGAACTGTTGCACAAGCATCAGCTCTTGAAGAGATTATGAAAGATCTTGGCAAAAAAATCGACTATGTTTTAAACATTAATGTGGATTCAGGGTTGTTATTAAAACGCCTTACAGGCCGTCGCATTTGTAAAGAGTGCGGTGCGACTTACCACTTAGAATTCAATCCACCAGCAAAAGCTGATGTGTGCGATAAATGTGGTGGCGAATTATATCAACGCTCTGATGACAATGAAGAAACTGTGGCAAATCGCTTAGATGTAAATATTAAGCAAACAAAACCTTTGCTTGATTTCTACGAGGAGCTTGGTTACTTACAAAGCATTAATGGTGAGCAAGATATCAATAAAGTATTTGCTGATATCGATGTTCTCATCGGAGGCTTAGCGTAATGATCATCTGCAAAACTCCTCGCGAGATAGAAATCATGCGAGAAGCCGGCAGGATCGTTGCTTTAACTCATCAAGAGTTGAAACAGCACATTACTCCAGGAATTACAACGAAAGAGCTCGATCAAATAGCGGAAAAGACGATTCGAAAATATGGTGCTACGCCATCTTTTAAAGGATACAACGGATTTCCGGGGAGCATATGTGCTTCTGTAAATGAAGAGCTTGTACACGGAATTCCAGGGAAGCGCAAGCTCGAAGAGGGCGATATCATCAGTATCGATATTGGTGCGAAATACAATGGGTACCATGGAGATTCTGCATGGACGTATCCAGTTGGAAACATTTCTGAATCTGTTCAAAAGCTACTTGATGTCACAGAAAAATCGTTGTATCTTGGTCTAGAACAAGTAAAACCAGGCGAAAGATTATCAAATATCTCACATGCGGTTCAAACCCATGCTGAAGAGAATGGGTTCTCGATCGTTAGGGAGTATGTTGGTCACGGAATCGGGCAAGACTTACATGAGGACCCTCAAATCCCGCACTATGGTCCACCAAATAGAGGCCCTAGATTAAAGCCGGGAATGGTCATCTGTGTTGAGCCGATGGTGAATCAAGGAAGACGATATGTAAAAACACTATCTGATGACTGGACAGTGGTAACGGTAGATGGTAAATGGTGTGCCCACTTTGAGCACACGATTGCTCTTACAGAAGCAGGATACGAAATCCTTACCACTTTATAAGTAGCTGGCTCTCCGGGATTTCAGAGCAGTGTAAAATGTTACTGATTTGAAGAAGGGAGAACTATTGAATGGCTAAAGATGATGTAATTGAAGTCGAAGGTACCGTTCTTGAAACGTTGCCAAATGCTATGTTCAAAGTAGAATTAGAGAATGGGCATGTCGTATTGGCTCACGTTTCTGGTAAAATCCGTATGAACTTCATTCGTATTTTACCAGGAGACAAAGTTACGGTAGAATTATCTCCGTACGATTTAAATCGTGGTCGTATTACGTACCGTTTTAAATAATATAGCACTCCGTAATCTTTAAGGAGGTTCGAGACATGAAAGTAAGACCGTCAGTTAAACCAATCTGCGAAAAATGTAAAGTTATTCGTAGACGTGGAAAAGTAATGGTTATTTGTGAAAACCCTAAACATAAACAAAAACAAGGTTAATCAGAAGGAGGTGCATTCAGAATGGCACGTATCGCAGGTGTAGATATTCCTCGAGACAAACGCGTTGTTATTTCTTTAACTTACGTATTCGGCATTGGTCGCACAACTGCTGAAAAAATTCTTACTGAAGCTGGTATTTCTTCAGAAACACGAGTTCGTGATTTAACGGAAGACGAACTAGGACGTATCCGTGATATCATCGATCGTATTAAAGTTGAGGGAGACCTTCGTCGTGAAGTATCTCTTAACATTAAACGTCTAATGGAGATCGGTTCTTACCGTGGTCTTCGTCACCGTCGTGGTTTACCAGTTCGTGGTCAAAACTCTAAAAACAATGCTCGTACACGTAAAGGTCCACGTCGTACAGTAGCAAATAAAAAGAAATAATAAGTAAAGGAGGTTGAACTAACAATGGCACGTAAAACAAACACTCGTAAAAAACGTGTGAAAAAGAATATTGAAGCTGGTATAGCTCATATTCGTTCTACTTTCAACAACACAATCGTAACACTTACAGATACTCATGGTAACGCACTTTCTTGGTCTAGTGCTGGTGCACTTGGTTTCCGTGGATCTCGTAAGTCTACTCCATTCGCTGCGCAAATGGCTGCTGAAGCTGCTGCTAAAGTTGCAATGGAGCACGGTTTAAAAACATTAGAGGTTACTGTTAAAGGTCCTGGTGCTGGTCGTGAAGCTGCAATTCGTGCTCTTCAAGCTGCAGGTCTAGAAGTAACAGCAATTAGAGATGTTACTCCAGTTCCTCATAATGGATGTCGTCCACCAAAACGTCGTCGTGTGTAATTTTTCTGTATAGAATTTTCCCTTTTGTCTATAATGGATATGATGCATTATCGAGAAATTTCGTACAGAAACATCGCTTGTTGTGCACAATCGGGAACTGCCTAAGGGGGACTTTCGGTTAGACAGGGGGTATCCCTTTGTTTAACCGGGGTTTCGACGTTTTGAAGGAGGGTTTAGTTAATGATTGAAATCGAAAAGCCGAAAATCGAAACGGTTGAACTTAACGAAGATGCTAAATATGGTAAATTCGTAATTGAACCGCTTGAGCGTGGATATGGTACTACTTTGGGTAACTCCTTACGTCGTATTCTTTTATCCTCACTCCCTGGTGCCGCTGTTACTGCTATCCAAATCGATGGCGTATTACATGAATTTTCAACAGTTGAGGGCGTAGTAGAAGACGTTACGACGATCATCTTAAACTTGAAAAAGTTAGCTCTTAAAATCTACTCTGAAGAAGAGAAGACGTTGGAAATTGATGTGCAGGGCGAAGGTATTGTCACAGCTGCTGATATTACTCACGATAGTGATGTAGAAATCTTAAATCCAGATTTACACATTGCAACGTTAGCAAAAAATGCGCATTTCCGCATGCGTTTAACTGCAAAGCGTGGCCGTGGGTATACGCCAGCTGATGCAAATAAAAGCGAAGATCAACCAATAGGAGTAATTCCTATTGATTCTATTTATACTCCAGTATCACGTGTAACTTACCAAGTGGAAAAGACACGTGTCGGACAAGTGGCTAATTATGATAAGCTTACGCTTGATGTATGGACGGATGGAAGCATCGGGCCAAAAGAAGCTATCTCTTTAGGTGCCAAAATCTTAACTGAGCATTTAAATATCTTTGTTGGTTTAACTGATGAAGCACAAAATGCTGAGATTATGGTCGAGAAGGAAGAAGATCAAAAAGAGAAAGTTCTTGAGATGACTATCGAAGAACTAGATCTTTCTGTTCGTTCTTATAATTGCCTAAAACGTGCAGGAATTAATACTGTACAAGAGCTTGCGAACAAAACAGAAGAAGATATGATGAAAGTTCGTAACTTAGGACGTAAATCCTTAGAAGAAGTTAAACATAAACTTGAGGAATTAGGTTTAGGTTTACGTAAAGACGACTGAGGATTTAAACCCATCAACAAAGGAGGGAACTACGAATGGCATACAGAAAATTAGGCCGTACAAGTGCGCAACGTAAAGCTATGTTACGTGATTTAGCTACTGATTTAATTATCAACGAGCGCATCCAAACGACAGAAACTCGTGCAAAAGAACTTCGTTCTGTAGTGGAAAAAATGATCACTTTAGGTAAACGCGGAGATCTTCATGCTCGTCGTCAAGCAGCAGCTTTCATTCGCAATGAAGTTGCTAACGCTGAGACTGGTCAAGATGCACTTCAAAAATTATTCGCTGATGTAGCTCCACGCTATGCTGAGCGCCAAGGCGGATACACTCGTATTGCAAAAATTGGTCCACGTCGCGGAGACGCAGCACCAATGGTAATTATCGAGTTAGTATAATGATGATTAAAAGGGCAGGACAGTTCTTTTCAAGTAACTGGTCATGGCCCTTTTTTTTTAAATATAAAAAATAGGCTAACTTGGCGAAGGAAAGGGTGCCTTGTATTGAAAAAAGAGAAACTTCGGACAGAAAATATATCATTTCAATATCCTGGGGCAGCCTCTTATGCATTAAAAGGTGTTTCATTTTCCTTATATGAAGGAGAATGGGTATCTGTTATTGGACAAAATGGTTCAGGTAAATCTACACTTGCAAAATTATTGAATGGTTTGTTTTTACCGGAATCAGGGACCATTACTGTAAATGATACAGTGGTTTTATCAGAGGAAACGGTATGGGATGTTCGAAAACAAATTGGGATGGTATTTCAAAATCCTGATAATCAATTTGTTGGAACGACAGTACAAGATGACGTTGTATTTGGTCTAGAAAATATCGGAATGCCAAGGGAGCAGATGATAGAAAGATTAGAACAAGCCCTGCAACTGGTCCGTATGGAAGATTTTCTTAATGATGAACCCCATTCGTTATCTGGCGGACAAAAACAGCGAGTCGCAATAGCAGGTGTTTTAGCACTTCAGCCATCTATTTTAATACTAGATGAAGCAACTTCAATGTTAGACCCTCAGGGGAGACTTGAAGTAGTAGAAACGGTTAGACAACTTGTTAATCAAAAGGGTATTACGGTGTTATCGATTACGCACGATTTAGAAGAAGCGGCACAGTCAGACCGTATTATTATTTTGAACAAGGGAGAAATATTAGAGGAAGGTACTCCAGAGCAAATTTTCAAATCCTCTCATATGCTCCAAGAGATTGGATTAGATGTACCTTTTTCGGTGAAAATAGCAGAATTATTAAAAAGAAATGAAATTCACTTGCAAAATACGCATCTTACAATGGAAAGCTTGGTGAACGAACTTTGGAGATTACATTCCAAAAAGTAGAACATCGTTATCAATATAAAACTCCATTTGAAAGACGCGCACTTTATGATGTAGACGTGTCGTTTCCAAGTGGGGGCTATTATGCCATTATTGGTCATACTGGTTCAGGAAAGTCGACGATGATTCAACATTTAAATGGTTTATTACAGCCGACAAATGGTACGGTTCAAATTGGCGAACATTTAATTTCAGCAGGGAAGAAAGAAAAGAAACTTAAACCACTACGAAAAAAAGTAGGGGTTGTCTTTCAGTTCCCAGAACATCAGCTATTTGAAGAGACAGTTGAGAAGGATATTTGTTTTGGACCTACTAATTTTGGTGTATCTGAAGAAGAGGCAAAACAAAAGGCGAAAGATGCAATCCAGCTTGTTGGATTGGACATAGAGTTATTAGCACGTTCTCCGTTTGAGTTAAGCGGTGGGCAAATGAGGCGCGTTGCAATAGCAGGCGTACTTGCGATGGAACCCGAAGTGCTTGTATTAGATGAACCTACAGCAGGGCTTGATCCTAAAGGACAGCACGAGCTCATGGAGATGTTTTACAAGCTTCATAAGGAACAGGGGCTTACAGTCATTCTTGTCACCCACAATATGGAGGATGCTGCTAAGTATGCAGATCAAATTGTGGTCATGCATAAAGGAACGGTCTTTTTGCAAGGAAGAGCAGAGGAAGTATTTTCACATGGAGATGAATTAGAGAAAATTGGTGTGGATCTTCCGATGTCTTTAAAGTATAAACGTGCAATTGAAGAAAAGTTTGGTATTTCAATTTCGAAGGCTACCTTATCTTTAGAGGATCTTACTCATGAAGTTGTACAGGTGTTACGAAAAGGTGGTCATGAATCATGCAGCAGTTGATCATTGGGAGATACATTCCAGGTCAGTCAGTCATTCATAAACTTGATCCTCGTACGAAGCTGTTGATTGTCTTTTTATATGTATTTGTTGTTTTTTTAGCAAATAATGCGATTTCATATGGATTTTTATTTTTGTATGCACTCATTGCTTTATTTTTTGCAAAAGTGCCGATTCGTTATGTACTTTCGGGCTTAAAACCAATTCTATGGATTTTTCTTTTTACATTTTTCCTGCATATTTTTACAAATAAAGAAGGGGAAGTACTATTCCAGCTTGGTTGGTTTTCGATACATGAAAAAGGATTAGAGCAAGGGATATACATTTCTATACGATTCTTCGTTATTATTTTAATGACGACATTATTAACGTTAACGACGACACCTATTGAAATTACAGATGGGTTGGAGACGTTATTAAAGCCGTTGAAGCGTATAAAAGTTCCTGTTCATGAAATCGCATTAATGATGTCAATTTCACTACGTTTTATCCCGACATTAATGGATGAAACGAGTAAAATTATGAAAGCACAAGCGTCACGTGGCATTGATTTCGCCGGGGGACCGATAAAAGATAGGATGAAAGCTATTATTTCACTACTCGTTCCGTTATTTATTAGTGCTTTTAAGCGTGCAGAGGACTTAGCGATTGCGATGGAAGCGCGTGGATATCAAAGTGGCGAAGGACGTACTAAATTTAGGCAACTACGCTGGAAAACAAGTGATACAGTAACGATTATAAGCTTACTTTGTTTAGCTTGTATTTTGGCATGGGTGCGATCGTAATGGAGAATAAAGAAATGGATAGAATAAAATGTACGGTTGCATATGATGGCATGCATTTTTGTGGTTATCAAATTCAGCCGCAGCATCGTACTGTTCAACAAGAGATAGAGAAAGCATTGCAGAAATTGCATAAAGGAGAACTTGTTCGTGTTCAAGCATCGGGTAGAACAGATTCTACCGTTCATGCAAAAGGACAAGTGATACACTTTGATACCCCTTTGTCTCTTGCAGAGTGGCAATGGAGTAATGCTTTAAACACGATGTTGCCAGATGATATTGTTATCAGACAGGTAGAGAAAAAAACAGAAGAATTTCATGCGCGTTACGGTGTCGAGAAAAAAGAATATCGTTATCGTGTATTATTATCAAAGACTGCGGATGTATTCCGTAGAAATTATGTATATCAATATCCATATCCACTTGAAATAAACTCTATAAGAAAAGCGATTCCTTATTTTATTGGAACGCATGATTTCACTTCTTTTTGTTCGGCAAAAACTGACAAAAAAGATAAAGTGCGAACAATTTATGAAATTGAGTTAATTGAGCAAGACGATGAATTAATTTTTCGTTTTGTAGGTAATGGATTTTTATATAATATGGTCAGAATTATTGTTGGTACGTTACTTAACGTAGGGCAAGGAAAGCTTGATCCTGATAGCATTCCAGAGATTTTAGCGAAACAAAATCGCCAGTTTGCTGGAAAGATGGCTCCAGGCCATGGACTTTACTTATGGCAGGTAAACTATAACAACTAATCCTGGTGTAACATTTGCTTGACATTAGAAACTCAAAAGTATATCATAACATATGGTATTGTTTCTAAAACCACGATTAGCCCCGGAAGGAAATCGTGTTTAAGATAAACAATAGATTTTTTCTATGGAAAAGATAACGAGGAGGGAAACACATGCGTACGACTTTTATGGCAAAAGCTAACGAAGTTGAGCGTAAATGGTATGTGGTTGATGCTGAAGGTCAAACTTTAGGTCGCCTATCTACTGAAGTAGCATCCATTTTACGTGGTAAAAACAAACCTACATTTACACCACACGTTGACACGGGTGATCATGTAATTATTATTAACGCTGAGAAAATTCATTTAACAGGTAATAAATTAAACGATAAAATTTACTACCGTCACACTAACCACCCAGGTGGACTTAAGCAAAGAACAGCTCTAGAAATGCGTACAAACTACCCTGTACAAATGTTAGAGCTTGCAATTAAAGGGATGCTTCCAAAAGGACGTTTAGGACGTCAAGTATCTAAGAAATTAAACGTGTATGCTGGAGCAGAGCATCCACACCAAGCACAAAAACCAGAAGTTTACGAACTTCGCGGATAATTAATTAAAGGAGGGCTTACTTTGGCACAGGTTCAATACTATGGCACTGGACGTCGTAAGAGTTCAGTAGCGCGCGTGCGCCTAGTTCCAGGCGAAGGACGCGTTATCATTAACGGTCGTGATTTTGAAAACTATATCCCATTTGCTGCATTACGTGAAGTAGTGAAACAACCTCTAGTTGCAACAGAAACTTTAGGTAACTACGATGTACTTGTAAACGTAAATGGTGGTGGATACACTGGTCAAGCTGGTGCTATTCGTCACGGTATTTCTCGCGCTTTATTAAAAGCTGATCCAGAATACCGTCTAACATTAAAACGTGCAGGTCTATTAACTCGTGACGCACGTATGAAAGAGCGTAAAAAATACGGTCTTAAAGGCGCACGTCGTGCACCTCAGTTCTCAAAACGTTAATTTTTGCGAACTACAAACCCCAACCATTTTGGTTGGGGTTTTTTTATGTTTAATTCCTCTTTTGTAATTTTTGTAGTTTGGAATATTTTAGTGCCACCGCCTTGCGTATGCTTCTTCTTTAGAAGTTTAGACTAATACGTATTAGGGAGGTTTATAAGTACTATGAATGTCATTGTCAGCTTACAAGAAAAACAAAAAGAAAAGCAGTTGAAATACGAGCGGAAGATGCTGCGAGAATTATCATTAAAAACATTGCGCTCAAATATTCGTGATGCCTTTCAGATGCAAGAACTTCATCGTCAGTATGAAGATTATTGTATTGAACTAGGGATAGAATCTTATTTATTAGGAGCGAGATACAGTAAATTTGGTTATTATGGTGAATCATTCTTTGATGTGAAATATAGAGCCTTGGAAGAAGAGCAACAATTAACTGAAACATTATTTCAATTTTTAACAAGTATGACTATGCGTGAAATTAAACTGCAAGACGAGGAATTACTTTTTGAATCTTGCCAGCAGTTTATCGGCCTGTGGTGGCAGGAAGGGTATGAAAAAGGTGAACGAAGATATCGATTAAAGCTACACTAAGACAAGCATAAACTTTCCTCTTGTCCCATATAAGTAATTAGAGGGACTAGCTGGAGGAGGAAAGGTATGAAGAGAATTCGAATTATCTCTTTTGCGCTCGCTGCGGTTGTTTTGTTTTTTTTAGTCAAACAAGAATTTCAAATTACAAAATCGTGGCGAGCCTGGAATTTGCCCTTATCAGGGAAAGTGATCGTACTAGACGCTGGGCATGGTGGTCCAGACGGAGGGGCTGTTGGTGGAAAGGATATTGTAGAAAAAGATATTACGCTTGAAATTACAAAAAAAGTACAAGATTATTTACAAGAACAAGGTGCGTTAGTTATTTTAACTCGTGAAGGAGATTATGATTTAGCTAACAAAGATACAAAGTCATATAGTAGGCGTAAAGCAGAGGACTTAAAAAGGCGTGTAGAGATTATTAATAAGCCTGATGTAGACTTTTTTGCAAGCATTCATTTAAACGCTCTAACTAGCGGTGGATCTAAAGGCGCACAAACGTTTTATTACCGTTCTTTAATTGAAAATGAACGGGCTGCGAAATTTATACAGGCTGAATTGAGAACAAGCTTAGAAAATACGAATCGTTCTGCTAAAACAATTCCTCACGTGTACTTATTGAAGTATGCTAAAAAACCGGGTGCTTTGATTGAGGCTGGCTTTTTGTCGAATGTGAATGAAAGGTATATGCTAAATTCGGAGAAGTATCAGCAAAAAGTAGCAGCTGCAATATATCGTGGTATATTACGTTACTTCACAGAAAAAGGAAATCCTCCGGAATAAGGAGGATTTTTCGAGTTTCTCTCGTTAACGAAGTTTTCCGAAAATATGTTATACTGAAAATGTAAACGCATTTATTTCAAAAATAAAGAGAGATAAATTCAATTAACATTACGTTATTTTTCATACAGGGGGCTGGGCTAATTATGGTAACAAAAGAGCAGGTAGTGGAAGCGTTGGAAGGGATTGTAGATCCGTTTTTACATAAAACGTTAAAAGAAACAAATGCAATTAAAGAGGTAACGGTCAAGCCTGAGAAGGAACATGTAAGTGTTAAAATTGCAATTGTAAAAACAGGTACAGCGGAACAAATGCAGTTGCAGTCTGGAATTGTAAAGTTAGTAAAAGAACTTGGGGCAACAACAGTTGGACTTCGTTTTGCAGAATTTACAGAAGAGGAATTAGCTCAGTTTGCACCACCGCAAGAGGAAGAGAAAAGTGAATCCTTATTATCACCGAACTCAAATACAACATTTTTAGCAGTGGCAAGTGGAAAAGGTGGAGTAGGGAAATCGACTGTTTCTGTTAACCTTGCAATTGCTTTAGCTCGTTTAGGGAAAAAGGTTGGTATCATTGATGCGGATATTTACGGTTTTAGTGTACCTGATATGATGGGCATCGAAAAACGCCCAATCGTAAGAGGTGATAAGATAATACCAGTGGAGCGTCTAGGTGTGAAAGTAATCTCAATGGGATTCTTTGTAGAAGATAACGCACCCGTTATTTGGAGAGGACCGATGCTTGGGAAAATGTTAAATCACTTTTTCACAGAAGTAGAATGGGGTGATTTAGATTACTTAGTATTAGATTTACCGCCAGGTACGGGTGATGTGGCTCTAGATCTGCATTCGATGTTGCCAGCTTGCAAAGAGATTATTGTAACAACGCCGCATCCAACAGCAGCGTTTGTAGCAGCGCGTGCTGGGGCTATGGCTTTACGTACAGAACATAGTATTCTTGGCGTTGTTGAAAATATGGCGTATTTTGAAAGTAAAGCAACTGGTGAAAAAGAGTATGTGTTTGGAAGAGGTGGAGGAGATAAATTAGCTACGGAACTCCAAACGGATGTGCTTGGCCGAATTCCACTTCAACAACCGGATTGGAATAAGGAGGACTTTGCGCCGTCAGTATATGAAGATACACATACTACTGGTCTTATTTATCGTTCGATAGCTGAGACAGTTATTGATAAAACAGCTGTCGCGCAAAAATAAAGTAGAAATGAGTGGACAATATATACATTGTCCACTCATTACTATAATTTTTATTGTTGTTCTTTGTTCCCATCTTGAGAACCACCTTCACCGCCTGCACCTTTTTTATCAGACCCGCCTTTTTCGGCTTTTTGTACACCTTTACTAATGATGTCAATCATCTTAGTCTGGAAGAGTGGACTTTCGGCAGTTTCGGTTAGTACTTGTTGTAAATATAGACGATACTCTTTACTCTTCATTGTTTGTAACATCATTTTTTCTACTTCAGGATTTTTCATAATCTCTATAACACCTGATTGGTATTCAGGGTCTTTTAGTAAAGTTTTCATTAAGTTTGTTTGTTCTTTTCCCATACTTTTAGCAAATTTCGATGAGAACTCAGGGTCTTTAAAGAGCTTTTCCCAGAATTGTTGCCCTTTTTCGGATACCATTGCATCTTCAATCGTTTTCTTTACTACTGTTTCATCTAGTATGAGTGCTTGTTTCATTTTTTCATCAGTTAATACATCTTGGATCGCTTTTTTTCCTTGGTCTGTTTTTAAAATATCAACAATCATTTTTTTTGTTTGATCATAATCAAGTTCGGATTTTGCTTCTTTTTCTTGTGCACATGCCACTAGTGCGATAAATAGAAAAGAAGAAATCAAAACGAGCAGCAGCCGTTTCATAAATTGGAGCTCCTTTCAGCACAGTTCTCTTTTTTTAATATAAATCTCTTTAAGGAATTTATACATTAACATGGCTAGCTTTTTGAAATTGTCATTGATACAATTTAATTAGAAATATAAGAATAATGGGGGATGTGTTGTGAATAGCCGCAAGTGGGTACGACTATTTTTTACGACGTTGTTTCTGGGTGGGATTAGCACAGTCTTTATTGGATTTGTTTTAGAATGGGACAAGTACGCTAAATTTTTTCAAAATTTCGACGGAAAAGAGATTTTAGCAATTTCTTTTTGGTTGATGGGCGTAGGATTTATTTTTAGTGTTATAAGTCAAATGGGATTCTTTGCGTATTTAACGATCCATCGTTTTGGATTAGGGATGTTTCGGTCATCGTCTTTATGGAATGCGGTGCAACTCTTCTTTATTGCGTTCGTATTGTTTGATTTCGTTTATTTAAGGTCAGTACTTATTGCAAATGGGGAAGCTTCATTAGGGAATAACATACTTGTTGCGGGGATATTATTTGTGTTTGGGGCAATTGTCGCATACATAAAGAGTAAAGAAACGAATAAAAAAGCATTTGTGCCCGCTCTGTTCTTTATGGTTGTTGTAACAATTGTTGAATGGGTACCAGCGCTCCGGATTAATGATACAGATTGGTTATATTTAATGGTGATACCACTCCTATTATGTAATTCATATCAGTTACTTGTATTGCATCGTTTAATTGGACAAAAGAGTAAGTCAGCTTAATGAGGAGAGAGTGGATTTGTAATTAGCCAGATTCTTATCGTTTGTAAATACGAGGATAAAAAAGCTCTGCTATTTTTCATTAAAATAGCAGAGCTTTTTATGTGTGAAGAATCGTGTAGAAAAGAATTACTTAATATCTTCGCTTTTCGTACTTGTGTTGGAAATAAGTTGTGATACAGATGTTTGTTCATATCCGTCGCTCTTTAATTTTTGTAAGAGTAATGGTAAAGCCTTATTTGTTTGAAGAGCAGAATCAGAAGCGTGTAATAAGACAATATCTCCACCCTTTAAATTGCTAGAGACTGTGGAAACGATTTTATTTACGCCGGGATTTTTCCAGTCATTTGAATTGTTACTCCAATGAACGATGGTGTATCCGAGTGATTCGGCTATTTTAAGGGTTGTTTTGTTAAAGTCGCCACTAGGTGGGCGTAATAGCTTGACTTGTTTTACACCAAGTTTCGTAAAAACATCTTGCGCTCGCAAAAGATCTCTTCGTATTTCATTTGCTTCTAGTGAATTGTAGGATGTGTAATTATAGCCCATACTACCAATCTCATGTCCATCTTTCATGATGCGTTCGACAATATCAGGGTGTCTTTCGGCCCATGCAGCAGAGAGAAAGAAGGTTGCATTCTTAATTTCTCTTTCTTTGAGTGTATTAAGGATTGGAATAGCTTTTTTATCTCCCCAACTAATGTCAAACGTGAATGCAACTTGTTTTTTTGCGGTGTCCCCTTTGTAAATCACCTTAGGGCCAGTAGCAGTTGAAAAAGCAGATTCATGTGAATATGTTTTTAAAAAGAGTAGCCATGCTGTAAATAAAGAAAGTACGACTATTAAGCTAATGTGTTTAAATGTTCTTTTACTCGTAATAAAAAAGAAAAACATAATATTACGCCCCTTTGTCCAATCCTTTTCAGTTACATATATGCTTTAAATTTAAAAAAGAGAACAAGGGATTAACATCGTAGGTGGTGGATATAATGAATGATAGAATTTTATTTTTTGATGATACATTATTGGTAATTGAAAATGAGTGGGGCGTTTATTGATATATGTAAGGAACTATTGGGGTGATAATTTGCTTGGGATTATGTTAACGAAGGAAGAGAGAAAAGAAATGGAATACATACTGAAGAGAGAGTTAGAGGAACTTTTATTTGATTTTGAAGATGAGCGTATACATAGCGTTGTGAAAAAAGCGATGGAAGAAAGATATAAAATCATTTTTTGTTTATTTCGGAGAGTTGCTAATAGAGAAGAATGTATTCGTTATGTAAGAAAAAGAATTTTTTATTAAAAAGTGTTGACGTTAAGAGTGAGTATATGATAAATTAATAAACGTCGCTGATGCGGAAACGCAGAAAACGACAAAAAAGAAATTGAAAAACTTAGTTGACATCGAAAAACGAAGATGTT
>NZ_JAEHBK010000229.1:0-236 GCF_016483685.1 Bacillus cereus group sp. N8
CCCGCTTTTTTTTTTAATGATACGGCGACCAACTATATATACAAAAGGCTTTTCTTCGGCAGCGTCAGTTGTGTATAAGAGACAGACATTTTCCTTGCAAAAGTGCTCTCTATTATACTTTCGTTACAATTGCTCATTCACTACTAAATTTCTGTCTCTTATACACATCTCCGATCCCACGAGACTAATTCGAATATCGTATTACGTCTTGTGCTAGAAAAAAAAAATGGGAGGGG
>NZ_JAEHBK010000230.1:0-236 GCF_016483685.1 Bacillus cereus group sp. N8
CCAATAAATGCACCGCGTTCACCAAACGATGGCTTATGCTTTAACCCCGGATGCAAGCCAAGCTCAGATTCGAACTCATCATTTTCATATACAGCATGTGCATAAATGCTTTGAATGTGGCCAGAACGTATAGCTAAATCAATCATCCCATTGTAGCCGATAATAAACCTGTATCTTATACACAACTCCGAGCCCACGCGACTACGGCGAATCGAGTAATCGGACTTCAGAGTCAA
>NZ_JAEHBK010000231.1:0-236 GCF_016483685.1 Bacillus cereus group sp. N8
CCCCCCCTCCTTCTGTCACCCCTCCCGCGACCCCCGCGCTCTCTTCTTTTGTTATTGCGGGGTCGCCCAGAGCTCTATACTATACTGGTAACACGGGTGCTACTGGACCTCAAGGTTATCAAGGTAACACGGGTGCTACTGGACCTCTAGGTTATAAAGCTGTGAAGGGGGATACTTTAAAACAATATTATAGCTGGGTGGGGGGGGGGTCGGGGGGGGTTGGGGGGGGGGGGGGG
>NZ_JAEHBK010000232.1:0-236 GCF_016483685.1 Bacillus cereus group sp. N8
ATATCCCATTCCTGGGTAACCCGGTAAAAAAGATTCTGGGAAACATATGATTTCAGCTTGTTGTATAATGGCTTCTTTAACCAATCTTTCAAGCCAATATAGACCATCGTTTAGGGATTTGGGGAAGGGGGGTGAAGCCAATGCAATTTTCATAAGATACGTTAACGGTAATTGAACTTATATAAATTTGATTCCTGTGCCAAGTAACGGTCGTGTAAATCGGCACTTCACTGTCC
>NZ_JAEHBK010000233.1:0-235 GCF_016483685.1 Bacillus cereus group sp. N8
TTTAATCATATGCATGGCTTCTACTCCAGAAAGAATGGATGTAGCTGTGTCAAAACATTTGAACCCTAGCATAGAACAGATTCGCTTCTTTATAAAGCGATGATCTTGTTCTACTATGTTATTCAAGTACTTTTATTGTCTAAGTTGCATACCATCAGGTATGCTTTTCTTACGATTAGTCAACCTGTATTTATAGATTTTTGATGGATTGATTACCAAAAATCTATATCAAACA
>NZ_JAEHBK010000234.1:0-235 GCF_016483685.1 Bacillus cereus group sp. N8
GGCCTGCTCGCCCGGGTACCCCTTGCATACCTTGTGGACCTTGAACTCCTTTTGCTCCTGTTACACCTTCAGGCCCTTTTCCCCCCTGTATACCTTGTGGACCTTGATCTCCTGTTGCTACCGTTATCCCTTGAATCCCCTGAACACCTTGAAGCCCGTGTTCACCAGTCAATCACGTCTGACCAGGAATACCTTGCATTCCCTGTGGACCTTCTGGACCTGTTGGACCAAGTGG
>NZ_JAEHBK010000235.1:0-234 GCF_016483685.1 Bacillus cereus group sp. N8
AAGTGCCGGATCGATTTGCATCTACTTATCCTGGTGCTGGAGGATGTAGTCATAAAGCTGGTGTGAAAATTCTACTAGAGTATGACTTGTTGAGTGGAGAATTTTCTGATGTGAAAATTGAACCAGTAAAACGAAGTGATCAGGCGTATGGTGCGACGCGAACAGGTATGGCACAAAAGAATGAACTGTATATTCGTGAATTAGGATATTTACGTTTACAAGAATTTAAGTCTA
>NZ_JAEHBK010000236.1:0-234 GCF_016483685.1 Bacillus cereus group sp. N8
GTTTCCCGCTTTTCCTTGGTTTCCTTCTTTGTGTTTTTTTGCTTGTTTCTCTTGTTTTGGTTGTTTGGCCTGCTTTTCTTGTTTATCTTGCTTGTCTTGTTTGTCGTGCTTGTCTTGTTTATCTTGCTTGTCTTGTTTATCTTGGTTGTCTTGTTTATATTGGTTGTCTTGTTTGTCGTAGTAATATTGTTTATCGTGGTGCTCTAGTGTGTGGTGGTGATATGGTGTGGGGTG
>NZ_JAEHBK010000237.1:0-234 GCF_016483685.1 Bacillus cereus group sp. N8
ATATAAAACAGAGCCAGAACCGATAAAATAAACAAATGCATTTGCTTTTTCCTGTTTCTTCATTTCCTCAATTCCAAAAAGGATACACATAATACTTAAAAGGATAAATACGAATTGTAAAAGCACAGAGAAGTTTGCAAAGAGTCTAAATATAGCGAGGATGAGGGCAATCGTTTCTATTATAATTAGAATGTTCTTTAACATATAATACTCCTTTAGAATAACAGTATAAAT
>NZ_JAEHBK010000238.1:0-234 GCF_016483685.1 Bacillus cereus group sp. N8
TGTAGTGCGTTGTCGTTTTCCTAAGGATCTTATTAAAGATAAGCTTTTTGATGATCTTTATTTATTACCTGCAGCACTAACGAGCTATAAATCGGCGGTAACACCTGAACAAATGGATTTTTTTTTTAATGTATTTCGTAAATATTATGTTTACATATTTATTTTTTGTCGTGCGGGGATTTTGTTTTTATTTAAAATTGGTTTTTCATTTTCTTATATAGCAATATTTTTTTC
>NZ_JAEHBK010000025.1:0-53051 GCF_016483685.1 Bacillus cereus group sp. N8
CCGAGCTCCGATAGAATATCGAATCTCGATGGCTGCTTAGTCTTTTTAATATTGTCTACTTGACAGGGATAAGACCAAATACGGTCCTTTTTTGTTTTTTATCGAAGCGTCATGCTCGTGAAAATTTTTTAATAAAAGGGCATGTCTATAAGTTGAAATGGCCGATTCTTTTTCTATTAGGGTTACATTAGCGTTAATATTGAAAGTAAGTACAAATATATAACAGGAAGACATACGAAGCCATTCAAGGTTCCAATGTTATGGTGATCCGAACTCGATTTTTGTGTTATCGTTATGGAAAGCAGATTAATACAAGTTAAGGTAATAAAGTAGTAAGGAAATAGTTATGGATTTTGATGCTGAAAATAATTAGAGAAATAATTCTATATGTTAAATTAATGAAAACCTTTTAGGAGAAACTATGAAAAAAATATTTATAGAATCATATTGATTATTGGTACATTAGTGGGTATTAGTATATTTTTATATTTGCAGAACAATTTAATAAGTGTAAGTGAAATTAAAATAACATCTAGTAAAATCCCCTCCTCTTTTAAAGGCTTTAAAATCCTCCAGCTTTCAGACTTACATAATAAAATGTTTGGTGATAATCAAGACCTGTTCATTAAAAAAGTAAAAAGTATTCAACCGGACATTATTACTATAACGGGTGATTTAATAGATAGTAAATCATACGATGCAGAAGTTAGTTTGCAAGTAGTGCGAGAGCTTGTAAAGGAGTATCCGGTATATTTTGTTACAGGGAATCATGAAAAGTGGTCCGGGCAATATAACAGTTTAGAGAAAGAATTGAAGAAGCATCATGTCACTGTTTTAAGAAATGAACATATAAATATTCAAAAAGACGGACAGGAAATATATTTGTTAGGTATAGATGATCCTGAGTTTACTAGTGGAAATCATAATGAAGAATCTATAGTGAAAAATGAGATTGCTAAAGCGAAAAATGAAGTAAATCCAGATAGATATATGGTACTACTTTCTCATAGACCTGAATTTTTAAATGTGTATACTGAGGAAAAAATAGATTTAGTTTTATCTGGGCATGCCCATGGCGGACAAGTAAGACTACCATTTATAGGTGGGTTGGTTGCTCCTAATCAAGGTATATTACCTAAATATACAGCGGGTTTATATGAAAAACAAAATACATCAATGATAGTTAGTAGAGGATTAGGTAATAGTATCATTCCGCAAAGAATCTTTAATAGACCCGAGATTGTAGTCGTGCAGTTAAATAAATCTGTACGGCTTTTTTGTTCAGGGGAATAATTTAAAGCTAATTTTTCTTCAGTACAAGTTTCCATTACAATTTTGTTAAATTTTCTCCTCGCTACATAAAGTAACAAAATTTGACTCAATAAGTTTGTTATAGTTTAAATAATCAAAAAATTAAGATTGTCGAATTGAAATGGTCAATATTAGACGTAATTAAAATATAAAGGGGTGTACAAATGCATAAAGAATTTGAAATTGAGGAATATACGGCGATTGAGGAACAAATTCATTATTATTGTAAGTCTTTATTAGTAAGTCATCCTGAACAAATTGTAAAGTATTTAGAAAAAAGATTAGAAAAGTATGCAGAAACTTTACAGTATGCACATTTATATCCGGAAACAGTTATTTTGCCAATACAGCAAATAGTTATCGAATATTCATTAGATGTTGCTAGAATTAGAAAGTATTTAAATTTAAAAACATAAACAAAATCGAATGATTTACAATGAAACAGAGTCGACATTAGAATACTTTCAGAAAAAGTATTCTAATGTCGACTCTGTTTCATTGTTTTAGTTATTAACAGAAAAAATATTTATTAGTAAAGTTTGACATATAATAACTCAAGAGTAAAATAAAAGTGAGTACTCACTCATTTTATAGAAAAGGGGGATTTAGAGTGCAACAATCTTCAATTATTTTACGAGATGTATCAAAAAGTTTTGGGAAAAAAGAAGTTTTGTATAACCTTTCATTGCAAGTAGAAAAGGCAGAAATTTTTGGATTGGTCGGACCTTCCGGATCAGGGAAAACAACACTCATTAAAATGATTGCAGGTATTAATGAATCAACTACAGGAGATGTAATTGTTTTTAATACAAACATGCCTAATTTAAATGGCATGAAAAGAATTGGTTATATGGCTCAGGCTGATGCATTATACGAAGAACTATCGGCATATGAAAATGCAGATTTTATTGCAACAATGTATGGATTAAAAGGTAAGCATAAGAAAGAGAGAATTGTAGAAGTTTTTGAACTTGTGCAATTATCCGAGCATATGAAAAAACCAGTACAGCAATTTTCAGGTGGAATGAAAAAACGTTTATCATTGGCGATAGCACTCCTTCATGAACCAGAAGTATTGATTTTAGATGAGCCAACAGTTGGGATAGATCCTCTTCTTCGAAAGTCGATTTGGGAGAAGTTTTATGATCTTAAAAAGAAAGGGACAACTATTATTGTAACAACGCACATTATGGATGAAGCAGAGTTTTGCGAACGTCTAGGGCTAATTAGAGAAGGGAAATTAGTTGCGATTGGTACACCTGAGGAATTAAAAAAACAAACATCATCTGGACGAATTGAAGATGTCTTTATGTTAGAAGGAGTGATTGAATCATGAGAGTTAATGGTGTAGTCATCCGAATCATCCGTCAATTTTTTCGAGATAAACGTTCTTTAGCAATGATGTTTGGGGCACCAATGTTATTACTTTGGTTATTGTCGCTAGTATTTACACAAAAAGACTATATACCGCATATCGCCGTAGTCGATGTACCTGCTCCTATAGTAAAAACGATGAAAAATCAAGAAGCCTCAATTTATGAATACGGCAAAGTGAAAGCAATTTCTGAGTTGGAAAAACAAAAGGTAGATGCAGTAATTTATTTAGAGGATGGGAAAATGAATCTTCTATTAGAAGGCAGTGATTCTGCAAAAAATCGTGCTGTACTCCAAGTGTTGCAAAAAAGTACAGAAAAGAATGATGTATCAGTTATGAAGCCTGAAGTGAATTACTTACATGGCTCTAAAGACATTACGATGTTTGATGGTCTTGGTCCCGTATTAATTGGTTTCTTTACATTTTTCTTTGTATTTATACTGTCGGGAGTTTCTTTTGTAAGAGAACGGTTAAGTGGTACATTAGAGAGATTATTGTCCACGCCGGTGAGAAGATGGGAAATAGTAGTAGGATATATTATTGGTTTTGGAATCTTTGCATTTATACAATCTATTATAATTGTAAGTTTTTCAGTTTATATTCTAGATTTATATGTAGCTGGCTCAATATGGCTAACGCTACTTATAACATGTATGCTTTCTTTAACTGCATTAACACTAGGCACATTTTTATCGGCATACGCAAATAATGAATTTCAAATGATTCAGTTTATACCGCTTGTAATTGTACCTCAAGTCTTCTTTTCTGGATTGTTTCCAATGGAATCCATGAATAAGTGGTTACAAATGTTAGGTAAATTATTTCCACTCACATATGGTGCTGACGCAATGAGGCAAGTAATGATTAGGAATCAAGGGTTTACAGAAATTGCTTTAGATCTTACTGTTTTACTTCTTTTTTCACTATTATTTGCAGTAGGAAATGTATTTGCTTTAAAGAAACATCGCAAAATATAATGAAGACAAAAAGGAGCATTATAAATGAAGAAGGATTGGCTGGAAGAATTAGTTGCCGCAACGAATACTGATAAACGTAATGAACGTCAAATGCGTATATTAGAGGCAGCTGTTGATATGTTTGGAGAAAAAGGATACGCCTCAACTTCAACGAGTGAAATTGCGAAGCGTGCGGGTGTAGCGGAAGGAACAATCTTCCGCTACTATAAAACGAAAAAAGATTTATTGTTTGCAGTTGTGATGCCGACCTTAACAAAGTTCGCTGCGCCATTTTTTATACAAGCTTTTGCCAAGGAAATATTTAAAACAAATTATGAATCGTATGAAGGTCTTTTAAGAGTAGTAATTCATAATAGGTTTGAATTTGCCAAAAAGCACTTTCCAATGATAAAAATACTAATTCAAGAAGTACCATTTCAGCCGGAACTAAAAAGTGAAATACAACAATTAGTAGAAACAGAACTGCTTTCACATTTTAAAAAGTTAATTGTAAAGTTTCAAGAAGAAGGGGAAATTATTGAAATGCCACCATCTTCCGTATTACGTCTTACTTTATCAGCTGTACTAGGATTTCTCTTAACGAGGTTTTTATTATTGCCTGAAGAGAAATGGGATGATGAAGTGGAAATCGAAAATACGATTCAATTTATATTATATGGACTAACGCCACGGAGGTAATGAAATAAATTATGTGAAATTCTCCGATTGCTTAAGTTGCATAAGGGAACGAATTGCTGTTGGGACCCGCTTATACACACCTACTGTTAATTTTTCTAGGAAATCTGAATTCAAACGCTGATATAACGATAACGGCTCTTTGGCCATCTGATCATGCTGGATTAGTGGTGAATCTATTTGTTTAATACAGACTTTCAATAAGAACTACAAAAGATACACGAAATTCAAAGCAATCGATATAAAATCGATTGCTTTTTTTCTATTTCAGAAGAGGAGCGTAACATAATATTGGCTAAGTTAAACGAGCTAAGACAAAAAAACATAACAATAGGTCACAGGATGAATTAACGTAAGAACTCGATGTGAATCGGACAACGCTTTGGAGTGACCTGAAAAGTAGAGGACTTTATGGCCTTCCAAAACGAGATCATTGATAGTTTTCTAGCAGAAAAGCAGGAGTAAATATACGCACAGTTTATGAATTTAATTGGATTGATTTTTAGATAATAGTCGAATTGATAAAGGTAATGTTACACGACATGAAATAAAAACGAAAAAAATTGATTAAATTAAACGTTAAAATTATGGGATTAAGAAAAGGAGATTGTCGAATTATATTATTCGGGAACATTTCTTTAAAAGTCATTTAACAATCGCACATTTTAAAACGTTAGAAATTAATTGAAATATGAATGCCATTTAAATATATAACTTGATTACAGATCTTTATTTATGGCACATAACAAAGTGAAGGATAAAAAATTAGGATGTAATGTTACTAACGTTAAAGGTAGTATTTGAAAATCATGAGAAGATCTTTTATTAGTTATTAATGCATACGCCGCTCTATTTATCAAATTGAAATGTATGTGCGCATATTTTCAGGTATTATAAAACACGGTTTAAAAATGGCATGAGCATTGGCTGAGGTATTTCATCAATATGCAGGGAAGAGAAAAACACTTAGCGGTTTGATTACTATTTTAAAATTGTAGGCAATTCGATTTGATAAAAAGTATTATTAAAAAACATATTTCGAAACATCCTCAGAAACGATAGTGATAATTTCTGATTCGGAAAAAGATAGAGATTATAAAACAAAAAAATACATATTTCGACACAAAACACCCTATGTTGTTGTAGAACAATGTAGGAATTTTTTTGTGCATTGGTACAGAATCTGTTTTAAAATTAAGTTATGACAGAATTGTAGCAATTGTCTAACTAATATTCGTGTCTTTTAAGAAGTAATGTTTGTAGTAGTAACTCGCACGCTGTCGAAACTCAATATTCGATAAGGGGTGTGTAGCGTAATGGAATTTACTCTAACTCGCGAAAAACAAATGATTAAAGAAATGGTACGTGACTTTGCTGAAAAGGAAATCGCACCGAAAGCTGTATATTATGACAAAACTGCGGAATTTCCATATGAAACATTTCAAAAAATGGGCGAACTAGGATTATTAGGCATCCCATTCCCAGAAGAGTATGGAGGTTCAGGTGGCGATACAGTATCGTACGCACTAGCAGTTGAAGAAATTGGTCGCGCTTGTGGTGGTACAGGCTTAAGCTACGCTGCAACAATTTCATTAGGTGCTTCTCCAATTTATTATTTCGGTACAGAAGAACAAAAACAAAAGTATTTAGTTCCAATGGCGTCAGGTAAAACATTAGGTGCTTTCGGATTAACAGAGCCGAACGCTGGATCTGATGCAGGGGGCACTCAAACGAAAGCTATTTTAGATGGCGATGAGTATGTAATTAGTGGTGAAAAGTGCTGGATTACAAACGCAGAGTATGCAAATACGATTATTGTAACCGCTATCAATGGTGTTGAAGACAATGGTAGAAAACGTATTTCTGCATTTATCGTACCGACTACAAGTGAAGGATTAACGATCTCAAGTCCTTACGATAAGATGGGTGTCCGCGCTTCTAATACTTGTGAAATCGTACTTGATGGTGTACGTGTACCGAAAGAAAATATTCTTGGTGATGTTAATAAAGGATTTAAACAATTCTTATATACACTTGATGGAGGACGTATTTCAATTGCGGCATTAGCAGTAGGTATTGCACAATCTGCATTTGAACGTGCTCTGCAATATGCGAAAGAACGTCAACAATTTGGAAAAACGATTTCTAATTTCCAAGCGATTCAATTTAAATTAGCTGATATGGCGACTGAAGTGGAATTAGCGCGTAATTTAGTACATAAAGCAGCTTGGTTAAAAGATAATGATAAACCTTTCGGTAAAGAAGCGGCTATGGCAAAACTATTTGCATCTGAAGCAGCAAGTCGTATAGCGAATCATGCAGTACAAATTCATGGCGGTTATGGCTATATGCGTGAATATGAAGTTGAACGACATATTCGTGATGCAAAACTGTTAGAAATTGGTGAAGGAACTTCTGAAATTCAACGTCTCGTAATTGCTAGACATTTAGGATGTAGATAAAAAGGAGGAATCACTATGTTTCAAAAAATATTAATTGCCAATCGCGGGGAAATCGCAGTTCGCATTATGAAAACTTGTCAAAAACTTGGAATTCGTACCGTTGCTATTTATTCTGAGGCTGATGAAAATGCCCTTCATGTAAAAATGGCAAATGAAGCTTATCTAGTAGGGGGGCCACGAGTCCAAGAAAGCTATTTAAACCTTGAAAAAATTATTGAAATAGCTAAAAAAACAAATGTTGAAGCAATCCATCCGGGATACGGATTATTATCAGAGAATCCATCTTTTCCGATTCGTTGTAAAGAAGAAGGAATCGTATTTATTGGTCCTTCAGAAGAAATCATTACGAAGATGGGAAGTAAAATTGAGTCACGTATAGCAATGCAAGCAGCAGATGTACCAGTAGTTCCAGGCATTACTACAAATATTGATACTGCTGAAGAGGCAATTGAAATTGCAAAACAAATTGGTTATCCATTAATGCTTAAGGCATCCGCGGGCGGCGGAGGCATTGGAATGCAGTTGATGGAAACTGAGCAAACGCTCACCAAAGCATTTGAAAGTAACAAAACAAGAGCACAAAATTTCTTCGGTAATGGAGAAATGTATTTAGAGCGTTATATTGCAGACGCACATCATATTGAAATTCAGCTTTTAGCAGATACACATGGTAACACAGTGTACTTATGGGAACGTGAATGTTCAGTACAGCGCCGAAATCAAAAAGTAATCGAAGAAGCACCTTCACCATTTTTAGATGAAGGTACACGAAAAGCAATGGGAGAAGTGGCTGTACAAGCTGCTAAAGCTCTCGGATATACAAATGCAGGTACAGTTGAGTTTCTTGTAGATGATCAGAAAAATTTCTATTTCTTAGAAATGAATACGAGATTACAAGTAGAGCATCCAGTTACGGAAGAAATTACGGGGTTAGATCTTGTAGAACAACAACTTCTTATCGCAAGTGGTGAGAAACTATCATTTACTCAGGATGATGTAAAACGTAGTGGTCATGCCATTGAAGCACGTATTTATGCAGAAGATCCGAAAACATTCTTCCCTTCACCTGGGAAAATAACAGATTTAACATTACCATCAAATGTACGTATTGATCACTTTTTAGAGAATCATGTAACAATTACACCGTTTTATGATCCAATGATTGCGAAAGTCATTGCTTATGGTGAAACTCGTGAAGAGGCAATTTCAAAATTAGAAAATGCTCTAGAAGAGTTAAAAATTGAAGGTATTAAAACAAATACACCGATGCTACTGCAAGTGCTCGGAGACGATGTGTTTAAAAGTGGTATTTATACAACGGGTTTCGTAACGAAACAACTTGTTAAAAAATAAGATTTATGAATATTAAGGGGGAAAAAATGATGACGAAAGTATATGCATCGATGGCAGGAAATGTTTGGAAGATAGTTGTAGGAGTAGGAGATACAGTAGAGGAAGAGCAGGATGTCGTCATTTTGGAATCTATGAAAATGGAAATTCCAATCATTTCAGAAGAAGCTGGCACAGTTATGAAAATTAATGTGCAAGAAGGCGATTTTGTAAATGAAGGAGATGTATTACTAGAAATTGAATAGGGAGATATAGGGGGAAGCGAATTGAAACTACCTAATTTTGCTGTCATTAAAGAAGTAGGGCCACGTGATGGCTTACAGAATGAAAAAAAGATTGTTGGCACAAAAGATAAAGTAAAATGGATTCAACTACTTACAGAAGCCGGATTGTCGTACGTTGAAGTTTCCTCATTCGTTCACCCAAAATGGGTTCCTGCTTTAGCGGATGCAAATGATGTATTTTCTGAGCTGAAAAGGGATCCAAATGTTACATATGCTGCGCTTGTTCCAAATCAAAATGGTTTGGAACGAGCTTTTTTGCAAAATGTAGATGAGGTGAATGTTTTTTTATCAGCGAGTGAATCTCATAATAAAAGTAATATTAATAAATCAATTAAAGAAGCATTAACTGTCATTGAAGATATAACAAAACAGGCAACATTCGAAGGGAAAAAGGTTAGGGGTTATGTTTCTACTGTATTTGGATGTCCTTATGAAGGAGATATAAGTGTCACAGCAGTTGACGAAATATGTAATCAACTATTTTCATACGGCATTTATGAAGTTTCTCTCGGTGACACGATTGGTGTAGCGAATCCATTACAAGTAGAACAAGTATTAGAACATCTATTAAAGAAGTATGATGCTTCACAGTTTGCGATGCATTTTCATAATACGTATGGAATGGCACTGGCAAATGTAGTTAAGTCTTTAGAACATGGTATTACAACGTTTGATAGTTCTTGTGGTGGACTTGGGGGATGTCCTTATGCACCTGGAGCATCGGGTAATGTTGCTACTGATGACTTAGTACATATGCTCCATAAGCTCGGGGTCCAAACTAATATTGATGAAGAAAAGTTATTGAGGGCTAGTCAGTTTATTCAAAGTAAGTTAAATATCCAATTACCGAGTCATGTGTATAGAGCGCTTCAACATAAAACGATAAGTAGGTGAGAAGATGCTACAATTACAAAACATTTCAGTTGACTATGTAACACCGCATGTTGTAAAGATTTCGTTATATCGAGAAAGACAAGCAAATTCTTTATCTTTAGCGTTATTGGAAGAATTGCAAACAATATTAACGGAAATAAGTGAAGAGTCAAATACACGTGTAGTTATTTTAACAGGTGCTGGCGAAAAAGCGTTTTGTGCTGGTGCAGATTTAAAAGAGCGAGCTGGTATGAACGAAGAACAAGTTCGTCATGCTGTTGGTATGATTCGTTCTACTATGGAAATGGTTGAACAATTACCACAACCAGTTATTGCCGCTATAAATGGAATTGCACTTGGCGGTGGTACTGAATTAAGTTTAGCTTGTGATTTTAGAATTGCGGCTGAGTCTGCAAGTCTTGGTCTTACTGAAACTACACTTGCCATTATACCTGGAGCAGGTGGTACGCAGCGGTTACCGAGATTAATTGGCGTTGGTAGAGCGAAAGAATTAATTTATACAGGAAGACGTATTTCGGCGCAAGAAGCGAAAGAATATGGTTTAGTAGAATTCGTCGTACCAGCTGATTTACTAGAAGAGAAAGCAATTGAAATTGCAAATCAAATTGCTAGTAACGGTCCCATTGCTGTTCGATTAGCAAAAGAAGCAATTTCTAATGGTATTCAAGTAGATTTACATACCGGATTACAAATGGAAAAACAGGCGTACGAGGGTGTGATCCATACGGAAGATAGATTAGAAGGATTACAGGCATTTAAGGAAAAACGAAAACCGATGTATAAGGGGGAGTAAATATGTTAGATCAAAAACAACAATCTAATACTTTTGAAGAACGAGTTGAAACGATTAAACAAGGCGGAGCACCGAAATATCATGAACAAAACAAAGCAAAAGGAAAACTATTTGTTCGAGATCGTTTAGCTCTTCTATTTGATAATGGCGAATATGTAGAAGATGCATTATTTGCAAATTGTGAGCAAACAGGATTACCAGCTGATGGTGTTGTAACGGCAACGGGTAAAATACATGGGCGTACTGCGTGCGTAATGGCAAATGATTCAACTGTGAAAGCCGGATCATGGGGAGCTCGTACAGTTGAAAAGATTTTACGTATTCAAGAAACGGCTGAAAAATTACGTGTTCCGTTATTTTATTTAGTCGATTCTGCTGGAGCACGTATTACTGATCAAGTTGAAATGTTCCCAGGGCGCCGTGGTGCAGGAAGAATCTTCTATAATCAAGTGAAATTATCAGGTAAAGTTCCGCAAGTGTGCTTATTATTTGGACCTTCGGCAGCTGGAGGCGCATATATTCCAGCCTTTTGTGATGTTGTAATGATGGTGGAAGGTAACGCATCTATGTATTTAGGATCTCCTCGTATGGCTGAGATGGTTATCGGTGAGAAGGTAACGTTAGAAGAGATGGGCGGAGCTCGTATGCATTGCTCTGTATCAGGATGCGGAGATGTTTTATGTAAAACAGAAGAAGATGCGATTACACAAGCAAGACAATACATTTCATATTTTCCAAACAACTACTTAGAAAAGACTCCATTGGTTACACCTCAAGAACCGAAACAATTCGATAAAACGTTAGAACAAATCATTCCAGAAAATCAAAATGCTCCTTTCAATATGAAAGATCTTATTAATAGAATTATTGATGAAGGTTCTTTCTATGAAGTGAAAAAATTATTTGCTCAAGAACTAATTACAGGCTTAGCACGTATTGATGGTAAGCCAGTTGGTATTATTGCAAATCAACCGCGTATGAAAGGCGGCGTATTATTCCACGATTCAGCTGATAAAGCAGCGAAGTTTATTAATTTATGCGATGCATATCATATTCCATTATTATTCCTTGCAGATGTACCTGGATTTATGATTGGTACAAAAGTAGAGCGTGCTGGTATTATTCGCCACGGTGCAAAAATGATTTCTGCAATGAGTGAAGCAACTGTACCGAAAATTTCTATCATTGTTCGAAAAGCATATGGAGCTGGTTTATATGCAATGGCAGGTCCAGCATTTGAACCAGATTGCTGCTTAGCATTACCGACAGCTTCTATTGCAGTAATGGGTCCAGAAGCAGCGGTTAATGCTGTATATGCAAATAAGATTGCAGCTTTACCAGAAAAAGAGCGTGCAAGCTTCATTGCTGAAAAACGTGAAGAGTATAAGAAAGATATTGATATTTATCATTTAGCATCAGAGATGGTGATTGATGGTATTGTTCATCCAAACAATTTACGTGAAGAGTTAAAAGGACGTTTCGAAATGTATATGAGTAAATATCAAGTATTTACGGATCGTAAACATCCTGTATATCCAGTTTAAAAGCCCTATTAAGGGCTTTCTTGCTCAATAAGTCAAGGAGGGGAAAACATTGAAACAAGCAGTTTGGTTTCCAACAGAAGAATATAAAGAAAAAACGCGTTTATTTAGTTGGATGAAATCATTAGGCTACGAAGATTACGAAGTTTTTTATAATAAATCAATTGAAGAAACAGCGTGGTTTTGGGGAGAGGCAGAAAAAGCAGTTGGCTATCAATGGATGAAACCTTATACAGAAGTGTTAGATTTAGAAAATGGTACACCGTTTGCACAGTGGTATAATGGCGGAACATGTAACGTTGTAGAATCAGCTTTATCCCGCTGGCTTGCGGATGAAGAGACAAGAATACAGCCAGCACTTCAGTACGAAGGGGAAAATGGAACTTCAAAATCATTTACATATGAAGAGCTTGACAACTGGGTAAGCCGTGTTGCTAATGGTTTGAAACACGCGGGTATTGAGAAAGGTGATCGTGTAACAATTTATATGCCGATGATTCCAGAAACAGTTGTTGCGATGCTAGCTGTAATGAAAATCGGAGCAATTATTTCACCAATATTCTCAGGCTTTGCGTCTGATGCAGTCATGACACGTGTGCAAGCGGCAGGTTCAAAAATGATTATTACCGCAGATGGATTTTCACGCCGCGGGAAAATTGTTTCTTTAAAAGATGAAGTAGATAAAGCTTGTGAACATTGTCCAACTGTTGAAAAGGTGGTAATTGTTCGGCATGCTGGAAATGATTTTACACCGCATAATTACGATTTTTCATGGAGTACGTTAGAAAAAGAAAAACCATTCATACATGCTGAAGAAATGCAAAGTGATGATCCATTAATGCTCATTTATACATCAGGAACGACTGGTAAGCCGAAAGGGACAGTACACACGCATGCTGGTTTCCCTTTAAAATCTGCATTTGATGCAGGGTTTGGAATGAATATAAAACAAGGCGACCGTGTATTATGGGTAACTGATATGGGCTGGATGATGGGGCCATTTTTATTATTCGGTTCACTCATAAACGGAGCAACGATGGTTATGTACGAAGGTGTCCCAGACTTCCCAGAAGCAGACCGCTTATGGGAGACAGTCGATAAATATGAAATTACTCATCTTGGTATTTCGCCAACGTTAATCCGTGCATTAATGGCAAAAGGTGATGCGTATGTGAATAAACATTCTTTAAAGAGTTTAGAAGTATTCGCATCTACAGGAGAGCCTTGGAATCCAGATCCATGGATGTGGCTGTTTGAAACGGTTGGAAAAGGGAATGTCCCAATTTGTAACTATTCAGGCGGAACTGAAATTTCTGGTGGGATTTTCGGTAATGTTCTAATTAAGCCAATCGCACCAATTAGTTTTAACGCATCATTACCTGGTATGGCAGCGGTTGTACTTGATGATCAAGGAAAACCAATTCGTGATGCAGTTGGAGAATTATGTTTAGAGAAACCTTGGGTTGGAATGACGAAAAGTTTCTGGGAAGACGATGAGCGTTATGTGAACACATATTGGTCACGATTTGAAAATAAATGGGTTCATGGTGACTGGGTTATTTATGATGGTGAACAATATATCATTACAGGACGTTCAGATGATACGTTAAATATTGCAGGTAAACGTATTGGACCTGCTGAATATGAGTCTATTCTTGTGAAACATATTAATGTAATAGAAGCAGCTGCAATTGGTGTACCTGATGATGTAAAAGGTGAGGTTTGTCATTGCTTTGTAGTATTACGAGACGGTGTAATATTTACAGCAGACTTAAAGAAAGAATTAATGAGTCTAGTAAATTCTCATATCGGAAAAGCATTATGTCCAAAGGATATCCACGTTGTAGAGGATTTACCAAAAACACGTAATTCTAAAGTAATGCGACGCGTCATTAAAGCGGCTTACTTAGGAAAAGAATTAGGAGATTTATCATCACTTGTAAATCCAGAAGTAGTTCCACATATTCAGGGGCTACAGTCTAGTAAATTATAAATTTAGGAATGAGCTCTATGTAAATAGAGCTCATTTTTAATGTTTATAAAAAGAGACGAGGGAAGAAGTAAATTTGAAGTAAAAAAATTCTACTAGTATTATTACGTATGTTTGTTTTATAGTTTTTATCAAAATAGGATTGTGGCATGTCTATTCATTGGAGTGATTGAATTTTGTTAAGGATGAAAACTTAGTGAAGAAAAAAGTAATGAATAAAAGGAGAAATCCCTGGGGGACAGGGATTCAATAAGGGAGATAATATTGTCGTTCAATGTCGAAATTTAGCGTATTCGACAAATTAATATTATCACGAATTTTCAGGAGATTGTGATAGTGGATGTGTCAAAAATGTGTACGTGCTGCATATAAAAGTGTTATTTAAATAGGAAAAGGGAAAAGGATTAAGTTCACTCGTTCTTAAGATTTTTCCCTTTTAAATTTACTGTTTGTTCGTTGTTCTATATACATCTGAAATTGGTAAATCTTCACCATGTAAAGCTTGAGGACTGTCCTTTTTGTTTGAATCATGTGCCTGCTGAGATGTTTCTTGCATTTGCTCTTGGGCTTTACTAGGAGTATTCAGCGCATCCGATGACACATGATCAAGTTGTTGACTTAATAAATCTTTTTTATCCATGTTATGTAGCTCCTTTTTGAACTTAGATATAAAAACGAAGTGTTTTTAAATAGTTACGTGGGTATTATGTATCTTTGAATGGAATTATATACACAAACCACATTGAGAAATTAACTAATTATAAAAATTACCTGTGATGACAAGCTTAAGAAATATAAAGATCATTAGTTCTTAATAAAAGCGTTATTTTAGTAGGGTGTTACGAAATTTCATTTGAAAGGAACATCCCAATGATAAGGTGAGCACTGTAAATCAGTGCTCATCTTATCAGAAATTTCTTAGTCCTTAAAAATAAAACCATTACGGACAATTTACAATGGTAATAGTGACGCTAGCCATTGTTCCAGGGGAATCAAGAAGTGAAGCAGTAACGGTTACTGTTCCAGGCCCATTAGCGGATAGAAATACAGCGGTAAAATTACCTGAGGCATTGGTAATGACAGCAAGAGGAACCATGAAAGCAAGAGAAGGATTACTAAATGAAAAACTGACTACTACTCCTGGAGTAGGACTACCGTTTACTAATACTTGACCCGAAAAAAATAAAGTATTATTTCCTTGAGTGGATACACATGCTGTGGTTGCGTTAGAAGTCAAGGTAATAGATGCAGGCCCAGCAGGAAGATTAAATCCAGTTGGTCCAGTTGGTCCGGTTGGTCCGGTTGGTCCGGTTGATCCAGTTGGTCCAGTTGATCCGGTTGATCCAGTTGGTCCAGTTGGTCCGGTTGATCCAGTTGGTCCGGTTGATCCGGTTGATCCAGTTGGTCCGGTTGATCCAGTTGAACCGGTGGAAGTGTAGGTCCAATAGAACCCGGATTAAGTGCAGCAAAAGATAAAAACTCGTCCATTATATATCACCTCTAAAAATCGTATTACTAATAGTAAATGTAATGATAGAGAAAAGTGAACTGGACAAGCGGTTGTATTTTAATAAATTGAACAAAATAGTTATATGATAGAAAGAGAGATTAGCATGATTACTTTAGAAATTAAATATAAAAAGGCGATTATTTTCATATCGCCTTTTGGATAATGCAGTGTAATTTTATTCAGTTATTTGAAATATAGTTTCATTCGGTTTGGAAAATCCATACAGTTTCCTTGCGAATTTTAAAATTTCTTCTTCACTACCTGTTAAAACTTTAACATCATTTTTAAGGGTATGACCATCCTTCTTTAAAGAAGATAATTTTTGTTGCTCCGTATTCAGCGTGATTTGTTTTTCTTTAATCATTTCTTGTTGGTTATTCAGAGAATATTGAAGGACAAAAATTATAGGTAATATAATAGCCAAAGTAGTTATAAAACGGCGTCTTGTTTTTTTTATATTACCTTGTTGGGTATTAGGGTTCACTTGCTGTGAGGGTATATTAGGATTTGATTGGTGTGATGATACTTTTGGGATGTTTCCCATTGAAATGCCTCCATTACTGATTGTAGAATTTAAACCGTTTAAAATTATTATAAATGTTTAATGGGAATTTTAGAAGATATTTTAATATAGTTGCATATCGCAAAGTTTAAACAAAATCCTTATTTACATAAAAGAAACACCGATTGTCCGCGAGGCTCCTAAGGGTAATCATCAAGTAATGACGTACTCGATTAATTAACGATTTCATGAATTTTTGGTAAAATATTGGTAAATTCATCCAAATCAATAAGGGCATCATTTGAAACAAAAACGTTATTTTAATAGGGCGGGGAATAATGGTGGTTCCATGGAACAAGCGAGAATACATTGTATCAAGGTGATCCTTTTATAACAGAGGGGGCAATTTTAGAGGCTAGCGAAAAGGCGAATAAATCATTATATTGGCTTCGGTGCATGTTATCCAAGCTATGAAAAAGTGTGCGGTAATAGTACAAAGAGACTTCGGTTGATTCGGATAGATGATGACGAGGAATGATATAAAAATTTCATTTCGTAGAGAAGTGAAGTGATTAAGGATAGGTATTGAATATGCCATATTTGTATGAATAAAGAGCAGAATTTAGCCTATATATAGGTGTTGGAATTGTTCTAAAGGGGAGAATATCTGAAATATAAATAACTGAGGGGGTGAAATAAAAATGGAAACTAGCACTTTTTTAGGATTGTTTTGGGGATGGGTAACGGTTATCGTATCGGGAATACTTTTCGTACGTCCATCGGTACTACGTGAATTAAAAAAATTAGTGGTTGAAGACAGAGGTTTTGGTATTATGTACGGTTTTTTATCGATTTTCCTAGGGCTAGGCACTGTGATCCTACACAATGTATGGGTATTTAACTGGCAAGGGTTCATAACGGTTATTGCATGGCTTGCATTATTAAAAGGGATCTACATAATTGCATATCCTGAACCCTCCAAGAAAACAAACTTTGAATTAAGAGTACTATCTACACGTATAGCGCTCGCTATCATTGGCGCCTTGGCTTTATGGATGCTTATAGTAATCTATATAAAATAATTTTTTTCTAATGAGAAATAAACTAAAATATGAGAAAAGGCTATAATAATACTAATTATAAATTTAGTCCTACTGGAAGAACCAGTGGACATCAAACTAAAAAGGGCGTTGTTATATTGCTCTGTAGTTTGGTGTCCGCTTTCTTATTTTTTATTAACAAAATAGATCAGGGGTGTTTGTATAAATGACGCAATTAACTTCTGACCTAAAATTGACCGAGAAGAAACGCATGTTCGTTCGGGAGGGATTTTAAAGAAATTATTACAAATGTGTAAGGTTAATGTAATATTAATCGATAGTAAATCAAGATACTTAAGTGTATTTTAAATAGTATTTAAAAGTACTGTTTATTTATAAAATATTGGGTTAAATAAAATTTAATTAGGAAGTGTAATAAAATGATTGAAATTAAATCAATTATTCATTCGTACAAACTAAAAAGAAGAATAGCTAAAGATTTATATGGCTGCAGAGATGAATTGACGATGTTATTAAATGAATTTAATAATATGAAAAGTAAAGTGAAATCTGAGAAAAAGAAAAATAATATGTTATCTCGTTTACAATTAATTTATCAAAATATGAAATTAGACAAGCAGTATTCGCTTCCGTTTGCTCTTAATAGTAGGTTATTGGAGAGATTAGAAGATGAATCTATTCAAACAACTGAAGAATGTGTATCATGTCTACACGTAATGTTAGAAATAAATTATGAGAAAATAAAACATTATGGATCTAATACAAGTAGGTCATTTGTGCCGTTATCGCAGTCTTCAATTTGTCTTGCTGATTTTGTTTGTTTGACAGGATTTGTTTTATTAGGCTTACTAGGAACAATTACATTTGGAGGGATAATGTAATCTTTTTATTCACTTGCATAAAAGAAAAATTGTTACTTGTAAAAAGACCACTCATTTAAGGTGTATTTTTTAGTTACATAGGAGGGCTCATGTGGTAGACAGAGAAGAATAACACGAATGCTAATTTATAGTTACTCATTGTTAATGCTTTATGTAACTATAAAGACGAAGTGTTATGATGCTAGTAGTACCAAGGGATTTAGCGTTTGGGCTAGTTACACAAAATATAAGATATGGATAACTCATAGTAAACGTGAAATGATAAACCCTATGTTGTCGCAGTGATGAAGTGAGTATGCTGAGGGTTTGTTATTGATGCAAAATTAAGTGTTACAGGAACACTGTAATACAAAGTGCACATAGTAAAGGAAAAACTTACTATTGTAAATAAAGCTTATGTGTATGTGAAGGAATTAAAAAGTTGATTTATAAGAGTCAGCTTATTTTTCAATACTCAACTCAACTCAACTTGTAACTATAGATGCCAGTTTAGATCTCTACGTGTTAATATACAAAAAGCTGACTATATTTAGTCAGCTTTTTGTATATTACATTCTATTATTTATCGGTCACAAAAGACATATTTTTTCCTTTAAGTTGACATTGAAAATATTACCAATTTTTTCTTTTGCAATGACAACAAATAAAGAAACACTTACAACGACACTTATTTCGTTTAGAACTCCAATCATCATCACAATGATTCTTTTCTTTAGATTTCCACCAGTCATCACAACAATGCTTTTTCTTAGAACTCCAGCAATCATTTTTCCAGGACATTCTTTTATACCTCCCTTCAATAGGATTACTATTATTCTATGTTTTAGTAAAAGAATGGCTTGTTTATTAACCTATTATTTTACTTTTATATGATAGAGTGCTTTCTACTAAATATAGAATTCATACAAACTATGCTAATTTTCAAGAAAGAGTTGAGAGAACTTCTGGTTATAATATTAATCAACAAACACTTGTTGAAGGAAACGTTATGATTTTAAATAATATCTTATTTTGGAGTACGCTTTTCTAATTGTATATTTCACAACAGCAAAAGAAAAACATACTATATTACTGCAAACAAAGCCTATGCATATGTGAAATAATAGGGAAAGCTGGTGACTCTTAAAGAAGCTGGCTTATTAAAAAAAAGATTAATTTGATAAAGAGGTTGTCTAAACTTTGAATTCAGTAGAATTAAATCCAAGTCCACTCATTAAACAATCCTCTAATTGTTAGAGGATTGTTTTTATAAATTAATAAAGAAAAGAATGTTTAGTACAATTGTTTGTTTTTTCTTTCTATGTGTTTGCCTCGTACACTTTTAAGCTAGTGGACATACTTTACTAATAGAAAGGATTAGGGGGTGAGGTTTTGGGTTCTCGATTTAATAATTGTAAAAAGAAGTGTACATGTAAACAGGATGATTGTTGGGAGATATTCGAAGGGTGTAACAAAGAAAAGCATGAGAAATGTGATAATTCTTGTGTACAAGGAATTAGAGATGAGCTTAAGAAATTAATTAATCGAACAGTTCAAATTAATACAGAGGGACGTACTTATGTAGGTACTGTTTCGTCTGTCAGTTGTGATGTTGTTAAGCTTACAGCTATTCCTGGATCTGTTGGAGTAATTATCTCCATTTGTAAAATTGAAGCAATTTTCCCTCCTGTTACAACAGTTACCACTGAGTTTGATTTTAATGGTGTTGACGTAGCAAACAAAGCATAATTATGCTGTTTTTTTGTAAAGCCACTCTTATGAATGGCTTTATTTTAATTTCGTATAAAAGGAGAATATATTCTTTATATAGAAATAGGTTTGAGGCTATAAAGAGTGATGCACGAAAGGAGAATGAGAGTGATTAAATTAGTGCCCTTTAAAAGATCTGATTTCAAACAATTAATAAATTGGATTAATTCCGAAGAATTTTTAATACAATGGTCGGGAAATGCATTCACATACCCTTTAAATGAACAGCAATTAAAGAAATATACAGAAAGTACAAACACACTGGCATTCAAAATAATAGATGAAGAGACTAAAGCAGTTATTGGTCATATTTCTCTTGGACAAATAGATAATATAAATAAGTCTGCTAGAATTGGAAAAGTGCTAGTTGGTAATACGAAAATGAGAGGGCGTTCTATAGGAAAACATATGATGAAAGCCGTACTTCGTATTGCTTTTGAAGAATTAAAACTGCATAGAGTAACTCTGGGTGTTTATGACTTTAATAAGTCAGCTATTTTTTGTTACGAAAAAATAGGTTTTGTAAAAGAAGGTTTATTAAGAGAGTCAAAAAAAGTAGGAGAAACGTATTGGAATTTATGGGAAATGAGTATGTTAGAATATGAATGGAACAATAAATCATAGTAATTTATAATTATATTATGTTAACAAAAGGGGTTTGGTGGGAATCGTGAATAAAACAACAAAAATAATTTCAATTGCAGCTGTTTCAGGGGGCGGTAAAACTACCATTACAGAAAGTTTAGCTCATGAGTTGAAAAACTCAAAGGCTCTATATTTTGATAGTTATAAATTTGATAACTGTCCTGTTGATATTTGTAAATGGATTGATGATGGAGCTAATTACGATGAATGGGTACTTACACCGCTAATAAATGACATTCAGCGTTCTATACAAGATAGTAGTTTAGATTATATTATTGTAGATTATCCTTTTGCATACTTAAATAGAGAAGTGGGACAATTCATTGATGTAACTATATTTATCGATACACCTTTAGATATTGCGATGGCTAGAAGAATTTTGAGAGATTTTAAAGAAGATACAATGAGTGAAATACATAATAATTTGAAACATTACATGACACATGTGAGAAAAGCTTATTTAGAGGCGATTAATACGGTAAAGCCGAATTCAGATATCGTTTTGGATGGATCTTTACCTATAAATGAAATAGTTGTGCAAATAGTAGAGGAATTCAGTAGAAGAAATGTGATTTTGCAAAGTTAATTGAAAAATGAATCATATACGAATGGAACATGTCTGTCTATATAAAAAAGTGGGGTGCTTCAATTTGAAAACGCTATTTTATTACAATTGGCAAGTAAGAGATGATTGGTTTAAGTGGTGTGAACAGCTTACAGAGGAGGAATTGCTTCGCAAACGTGTTGGAGGTGTTGGGAGTATTTTAGAAACACTTTTCCATATTGTAGATGTTGAGTATAGCTGGATTAGTGCGCTTCAAGAAAAAGAGGATAACGAACCACAGTTTAAAGATTATCAATCAATTAAAAAAGTGAAAGCATTATCTGATTTATATAGACGAGAATTAGATAACTTTTTGCAGTTATGGTCTGGCGACTTCGAATCAAAAATATTGAAAGCTTCATGGACAGATAAAACATATAAATACGGTGAAGTTTTAAGGCATGTAATTGCACATGAAATTCATCATATTGGTCAGATATCTATATGGGCAAGAGAATTAAATCTTCAGCCCGTTTCAGCGAATTTAATTGGAAGAGGATTATAGATATAGAAACCGACTTGCTAAATGCAAGTCGGTTTTTTATATAAAAGAGAACGGTTAGTTAAAGTCCTCGGATTTTTTCTGACGTATATGTAAAAACATTAAGATCGTAATGATTAAAAAGATTATAACCGTTTGTATGATTAAATTTTTAAACTGAAGTAAAATGGTCCAAGATGTAATAGTGTCTTTGAAAGCTTGGAGTGCAGAATATGAGGTAGGTTCAAAACCGTATTGAAGTAACTTTTTTGTTTCAACAAAAGCCGTGTTTTCTTCATTGGCGTCTAATACTACAGAAATAAACCGTGTGTCTCCTTGTTTTGCTGTACTAACAAAACTGTAATTACCGTTAGTTGACAAACTAGATTGTAAGCCATCAACACCTTTTAATTTAATGTTTTTATTAAGAGAATAAATCATTTTATTTGTGTTGAAAACTTGAACATCTTTGAAGGTAAATTGGTAAGAGGTTTGTTTGGTAATATTTAATACATCTGGATAGTCTTTTATTAATTGTGCAGCTATTTCGGCTGCGTCTATTGCTGTTGTAATTGATTGTCTATTCTTTTCACTATTTATTCCGGTTGAATTTAAAAATGGAGATTGTTGTGATAACTTTAGTTGTTTTGCTTTTTCATTCATTAACGATGTAAAATTATCTTCATTTCCAGCAATGTGTTCTGCAAGTGCAAGCGCAGAACGATTATTTCCGGTTAGAAGCAAAGCATGAAGTAAGTCACGAACGGTAGTGTTATCCTTTGATGTTACTTGGATCGGAATTGTTTCTGTTTGAAAAACTTCGTTTCTAATTTTCACAGATTCATCTAATTGTATTTTGCCATCATGAAGTTGTTCCATCACAATATATTCTGTCATTAATTTAGATAAAGTGGCCGACTGAATAGGAGTACGTTCATTTTTTTTATAAACAATTTCACCAGAATTAGTATCTATTAAAATAGCTGATTTAGCTCGAATAGTTGGACCATTTACATAAAGATAAAAATATAAAACGATAAGTGCAGTAATAAGAAAAGATAATAATAAAATTGTTATTTTTTTAAAAAATTGCATACGCGATCCTCCTACAATTACATCAATAATATTATTGTAAGAAGTAATGCTAAATTAGTAAGAAAGAAAAGGTAAAGAATTTCTAAAGAATTTTAAGGAATTCTTTAATTTTGGATTTGGATGGAAAATTAAAGGTTCAATTTCTTATTAGATAAGAAATTGAACCTAAAAATATGCCTTATTAACATTTATATGGAAGTAATTTTACAGTGAAAGTTGTCTTTTCATCATCACTATATACTTCAATTGTTCCTTTATGCAGTTCGACAATACTTTTTGCAATTGCTAATCCGAGCCCAGATCCGCCGGTGTTTGTCGATCGTGATTTCTCTACGCGATAAAAACGTTCAAAAACATGAGGTAAATCAGTACTTGGGATAGCTTGTCCGTAATTTGTTATATCAATTGCGATCATATTATTGCTTTCGTAAGCTGTTATATCAATATGATTTCCATCATTTCCATAAGTAATAGCGTTTATGATTAGGTTTTCAAACACACGTACTAATTTATCCCCATCAGCGAGTACCATTAGCTTTTGAGAGGGGAAAGAAGGGCGACATTCAATATTAGCTTCTTGAAGCTGTATCCGAAATTGGACAGTTAATTGTCCAAGCAATTCTACAATATCAATAGGAACAGAATTTAAACTTAACTCTTTATTTTGAACACGTGTATATTCAAACAAATCATTCATTAATGCGTTGAGACGGGTTACTTTATCGTATATGACTTGTATATAATGACGCAATTCCACTTCATCTCTATAATTATCATGATGGATTAAATTTACATATCCAACTATAGATGTAAGAGGCGTTCGTAAGTCATGTGATACATTCGTAATTAGTTCGCTTTTTGCTTGTTCCGCCTGTCTTTCTTCATCAATTGATACTTTTAACTGTTCAACAATTTGATTAACGCCAGTTGCTAATTCTTCTAAATAATTATGCTGTACAATAGAAACTTTATGATTAAAGTTTCCACTCGCAATATATCGAATTTCTTCAATCATTTTTTTAATACAAGTTTCATAGTAAAGCTTTCTTTCATGACGATAAAAAATGTAAAGATAGGATGAGAAAATAGAAAATAAAAACAAATAAGAAACGATCATCATCCATAAAGATTCCTTTATCCCTCTATACTTTTCATAACCAAAAATTCGAATGAATTCTTTACCTAGTTCGCTTAGAGTAAGTGAACTCTCAATTACACTCGTTACGAGGCGAAATATAATTAATTCGGTAATAGGTGTAAGAGTGATAGCTAATAAAAGCCAAAAAATAAGCTTCCACTTTGGTATATCTTTTAATATATCAAATGCTTCATTTCTCAATTTTATATCCTACTCCCCAAACCGTATGAATTAGTTTTTCACCATTCATTACGGTTTCAAGTTTATCGCGTAAATTACTAATATGGACCATAACCGTTTTATTAGAACCATAACCGTCTTCATTCCAAACGCGTTCGAATATCTCTTCAGAGCTAAATACTCTTCCAGTATTACTCGCAAGTAAATATAAAATATCAAATTCGATAGAGGTGAGCTTAATATATTCACCATTTACTTTAACCGTATGATTATGTTTATGAATTTCAACTGTACGAATGCGAATAATACCATCTTCATTCTTTGGTGTGGCAGCGTTTTGGAAAGATGATCTACGTAACAATGCTTTCACTCTAGCAACTAATTCTAGTGGATTAAACGGTTTAATCATATAATCATCTGCACCGGTCATAAGTCCTAATATTTTATCCATATCTTCAGCTTTTGCACTAAGCATAAGGATAGGTACAGTATTATTTTCACGCACTTCTTGACAAACTTCTAATCCATTTCGTTTTGGCATCATAATATCCAAAATCATAAGGTCAACTTCATATGTAGATATCATTTGTAATGCTTCATCACCATCATAAGCTTTATAAATGTTATAACCTTCATTTCGCAAATAAACAGCGAGTAATTCTACAATATCTTTATCATCATCAATAATTAATATGTTTTTATTCATCATATAGTTCCTTTCCTTGCGAATCATCAACATTACTATAATATCAAACATTTATGTATTTTGTAGTAATGTTTCTGCAAAAAAATTTCACGTAACGTATTAAAAAGGAATTAACACAATTGTAACGAATACAAAATAAGAAGGATATTTGAATTTCACGTTATATTGAAAGTTAGTTATAAGGAGGAGTTGCTATGTTATATAAAGATATATATTCATTTACTCCAACTGGAAAAATAGAAAATGACATTAAAGCTTTTCTATTAAAATACAATAAAGAGTTTACATATAAACATTCAATTCGTGTGGCAAATGAGGCAAGAAAAATTGCGGGAATATTTTATGAAGATGAAGAAAAAGCAGTGATTGCAGGATGTTTACATGATATTAGTGCAATCTTTCCGAACGAGAATTTCCAATGATTATCCATCAAAAATTATCGAGAGTAATTGCAAAAGAGATATTTAAAATAGAGGATGAAGAAGTTTTAAATGCTATCTGTTGCCACACTACTTTGCGTAAACATGCTACAAAGATGGATTTAGTACTATTTGTTGCTGATAAATTAGAATGGGATCAAATAGGGACACCTCCATATTTAATAAATGTAAAAAAAGCTTTAGGAAACTCTTTAGAACATGCTGCTTTTGTATATATTTCATATTTGTGGGAAAGAAAAGATACATTAAAAGTCATACACCCGTGGCTAGAAGAAGCATATTGGTATTTAAAAGAAATTGTAGAGTAGAAAGGGTATGAAAATGCAATTAAAAGAATATATGAATCAAACATTCCCAGGAGTTACATTAGTACCGTCCATATACTTTCAGTGGGAAAATCATCTTCATTTTGATTTTGGGAAAGATAAATATCAATTCAAAGAAGATAGTAACACGTATAATATGGAATATTTCATAAAACTATATAAGTATAATAAAAATCTATTTGAAGATATATTTTCAAAAGAAGATACCGTCTTTTTAGTCACAAATGTTTATCGATTTAAACAGGAAAATATAAAAAATTCGCAGAAAATAAATGTATACAATAAATTTATTAAAAAGAGGGATTTAAAGTTTCATATAAGACAAGAAACATTACCTTTTCTATTTGAAGATGAAGAAGCTGACTTATATTGTACATATCAATTTTCTTTACAATGTTTTGCGGAAGACATTAAATATGAACCGCTTATTGAAGCTGTTAATCATGAGGATTTCCCTGACCTACGTCCACGCCTAGGACGAAAAAAAGAAATTTCATATCCAGATGTATTTTTTATAAATGTAACAAAGGATATCATCATGTTTATTTATGATGATAGAGGATGTGAAATAATCGCGAAGAATAAAGAAATGATACGGGATTTATATGAGGCGTATAAAGAGTGGATACCAGATTATGAACGAGAAAGTATAGCTAGCTTATTTAAATGACAATAGGGGAAGTGAAGCGTGTAATGAAACGTGAAATGAAACGTATCGCCATCGTATCCGCATGGGAACCAGAACTTACGTATTTGCATCAACATTATCCAAGTGAGCGTGTAGAGAAGATAGCTGCTTGGGAATTTCATTTTCATTCTATTAATGAATTAGAAGTGATATCAGTTGTAACAGGTGTTGGTAAAGTAAGTTGTGCAAGTTGTGTGCAATTATTAATTAGTGAATTTCAGCCACACCAGTTATTTATGACAGGAATTTGCGGGAGTTTATCAGATAAAGTAAAAAATGGACACATCGTTGTAGCTCTTAATACTTTGCAGCATGATGTTACAGCGGCTGGTTCAGGAGAAGATAGTTTTAATCTATATGATGGTAGAACAGCACCTATTGAAACAACTAAATCACTCGTAAAACGAATGAAGAAATTACGTTCGTATGATCCGGTCCATTTTGGTACATTTTTATCTGGAGATCAACGTATTCGAAGTTCAGAAATGAGATATTTACTGCATACTGTTTACGGCGCTTTAGCCGTTGATCAAGAAGTGGCCGCATTTGCTTATGTATGTCATATAAATAAAAAACCATTTCTATGTTTAAAAGCTGCCTCAGATCAAGCGAATGACAAAACGAAAGAAGAACAAAAGGTTTTTAAAATGTTGGCATGTGAACGAGCATGTGAGCATTTAATTACTTTTTTACGTGTTTATGAGATTACTGTAGTTAACAATAGATAACAAGAGGGGAAATGGCCACTCATTTCAAATTAAGAGGTGAATTACAATTGCATACGTATTATGGAGAACTTTGTACAAAGATATATGAAAGTGATAAATCAATTGCGAGTGGAAAAGAATTGGATTTTTATCTTTCTTTTGCAAAAGACAAAAACATGAAAGTGTTAGAGCCAATGTGCGGAAATGGTAGAATGCTAATTCCTTTTATACAAAATGGTGTGAATATAGAAGGATTCGACCTTTCAGAAGACATGCTTAAAGTGTGTAAAGAGAAAGCGGAAAAATTAAACTTAAAACCGGTTGTGTCACTAGGGAGAATAGAAGAATACCATAGTGATAAAAAATATGATCTTATTATGATTCCTATAGGTTCATTTTCACTGTTACCTGATAATTTAGTAGAAATTAGTCTTCAAAATATGAAAAAAAACTTAAAGGAAAATGGAAAATTGCTTCTAACAATTGTACAAGGTGGAAGTGAGACAGAACAAATTCTAGATTGGATAGAGACAAATAGAAAAGAAATTAATAATGAATTAATTGTTGAGTATAGAAAAGTGTCATATGATAAGGCGCAAAAACTTTTGAATATTATACTGAAATATGAAGTCGTTCATGATGAGAAAATTGAAGAAACTGAGATTATGGATTTTCCTATAAGACTATATGATTTAAAAGAGTTTGAAAATATACTTATTGCTAATGGATTTAGTCAAATTGTTGTTCATGAAATAAAAGATGGATATGGTGTAGGGAATTCATTTCATGTATTTGAATGCAATTTATAACAAATCAAAGCGGAGGATTATACTTATATGATTCAATACAAAAGATGTAGTGAAGTAAGTATAGATTTAGTGTATAAAGCTTTTAAGGATGGATTTTCAGATTACATCATTAAAATGGAAGTTTCAAAAGAAGATTTTATAAAAAGATTTTTTGGGCCAGAAGGGAATTCGCTAGAACACTCCTTTCTTGCGTTAGACGGTGACAAATGTATTGGTGTAATACTTGGTGGTATTAAGGTATATGAAAGTATAAAAACAATGCGCTGCGGAACATTAGCGGTTCATCCAGAGTTTCGCGGCATTGGTGTAAGTCAAAAGTTATTTGAGTTACATAAAGAAGAAGCGACACAAAATAAATGTAAGCAACTTTTTCTTGAAGTTATTGTAGGAAACGATCGGGCGATTCATTTTTATAACAAATTAGGTTATGAAAAAGTATATGATCTTTCTTATTATAATTTAAATGATTTAACTGAAATAATGAATAAAGGTAATAAAAATATTGAAGTAAAACAATTAGAATTTCCAACATTTAAAGTTGAAATTCAGAAATGGTTAAACTTCCATATAAATTGGCAAAATGATATTGATTATATCGAAAAAACAAATCATACATTTTACGCTGCATATGTTGATAGTGATATAAAAGGTTCTGTGTGTGTAAATGAACAAGGAAAAATTAGTTTTATTTTTATAGACAAAGACTATAGAAATATTGGTGTTGGGACGAAATTATTACAGGTAGCAAGTGAAGAATTAAAGTTATCAAGTTTATCAATTGGGTTTCCAAACAACAATTTACTGGAAGGGTTTTTAAAGAAAACTGGATTTGAAAAGAATTCTTTAGCACAATATGAAATGTATTTATTGCTATAAAAAGCGGAAGGAATTATTCTTTTCGCTTTTTATTTTGTACTATAAACGTTTTTGCTGTATGTGGGAGGATAAGTAAAAACAACAGAAGTTTTGTTATCTATCTTATTGAGCTAACTGGCACTTTAGTTGAAGAAGGAAAGTATATAGTAAACATAGAATATATTAATACATTAAAAGATTTATGAGGTGAAAGTGATGGCAATTAAGCAAGGTGAAATTAAAGTAGTAGTCGGAGCTGGAGTATTTAATAATAATCCAGGCTGGGTTCAAACCCAAGAAAATGAACTTAACTTACTAGACAATACCACTTGGGAAGAAAGATTTGAATACAATTCCATTTCAGCTATTTTAGCTGAGCATGTATGGGAACATCTTACTTTTGAAGAAGGTGTAAAAGCAGCTGAAATTTGTTATAAATTTTTAAAGCCATCAGGTCATATTCGGTGCGGAGTCCCTGATGCATTTTTCCGAGATGAAACCTACCAAAATATAGTTCAAATAGGCGGACCTGGCCCGAAAGACCACCCAGCTGCAAGCCATAAAATCGTACATAATTATAAAACATTAACGAAAATGTTTGAAATTGCTGGATTTGAGGTAGTTTTACTTGAATATTGTGATGAAAATGGTCAATTTTATTACACAGAATGGGATGCGAATGACGGCGTTATTTTCCGTTCGAAAAGGTATGATTCTAGAAATAGAGGCGATAAACTTGGTTTTCCATCGCTAATTGTTGACGCGATTAAAAGGTAAGTCATTCACCTAAAATAGGTGTTAGTTCTATCAGTTCATGAGTCGCAAATGCGGCTTTTTTTATTTGTTTTGTAAACCTACGTTTTGCAAGGAATTAGACATACATAATAAGTGATTTTGAACGTTACATAACTTGATTTGAATACTATATTAGCTCTTATTAACACCATTTATCTTAAAGGAAATTGCTTTTAAATATTTAATGGAAATATCATATAAATTAAATAAATCAACGTTTTCTCATGTTGAATTTTTTTACGGAAATGTTGAGGTACGCCTATTGTAATAAACACATGGAGAGAATATATAATAAATCAATCAATGTTTAAGATACCATTCACACATTAAATTAATATTTCATTGCCATAGAGATTTCTTTTATACATAAATTCGTGTAAAATAAAACAAGAACATACATTCTACACAAGAGTAGGAGGCAATAAATATGTTAGCTCAAATAGAGAAACAAACTGATGGCTATATTATAAAATTTGAACGCCAATTTCCCAATACAATAGAGGAAGTTTGGTCTGTTTTAACTGAAAACAGCAAGCTTAAAAAATGGATGTCCAATTTACAAATTGAAAACCTTAAAACAGGTGGAATTATAAAGTTCGACATGATGGATGGTTCATTTTTAAATATTGATATTTTAGAGTGCAAACTAAATTCAGTACTTGAATTCACATGGGATAAAGATCGTGTCCGATTTGAAATACATAAAGAGGAAAATGGTTCGCTTTTACTTCTTAAAGAATACATTCATGAATTAACTGACCATACACCGAAAGATATAGCTGGTTGGCATATTTGTTTAGATCTTTTTTCTTCCGTTTTAGAAGGGAAAGAGAAAGAATTTTCCGAAAACGAATGGCGACAATGGTTCGGGAAATATAAGGATAAGATTCAAGAAGTGAGAGGATAATTGTATAATAGGTAATATTCATTATGTAATTATTATATTATAAAAATGATTTTGTGGAAAAATAAGAATAGAGGTTAATATGAAAGTAAATCAATTAATTGTTAATAACATAAATAAACTTGATACTGTTATTCCGTTTAATAAATCACTTGGCATTGCTGGTTTATCTGGGTCTGGAAAAACAACTCTTTGTCAAACAATTGGTGAAGAATCAAAGAAGCGTCTAGTTTCCTTATTGCCAAAGGCTGAATATCAATATTTATTTCCTAATATTATGGAAACTAATTTTAGTGCAATTAAAATGGAAGAAATGCCTTTAGTACTTTTTTTAGGGAAATCATCAATTTCTTCCAATCCGCGTTCGACGATTGGTACTCATACAGGTGTTTTTAAAGAGATTCGTGAAAAATTAGCGGAAGAATTTAATCTTTCTCCTGAAGTCTTTTCATTTAATAATCAATTAGGTTGGTGTGCTGGCTGTAAAGGGCGTGGTACTACTAAAAATATTGAGTGTAAAAAATGTAAGGGGAAACGTTATAGTGAAGAAGTTGAACAACGTACTATTGAGTTGTTTGCTAAATCATATACAATTTCAGATATTAACGATTTAAGTGTTGAATCTATTCTTTCATTAGCAGAAGAATTAACTATTAGCGAAGCAAAACAACATATATTGCAAAATATTATCAATATGAACATTGGTTATTTAACATTAAATCGAATTATGGGTACGTTGTCAGGTGGAGAATTAACACGACTTTACTTAGCTGAATTCATGGCAGTAAGTGAAAATGCTGTAATTATTATTGATGAGATTTCAGTTGGACTTGATCATGAAACATTATTACAAATATTAGAAGAGATCAAGCAATTAGGGTGTAAAAACCAAATTTGGCTCATTGATCATTCAGATACAGTACTGGATACAACAGATGAGCAATTGTTCTTCGGACCTGGTAGTGGAAAATATGGTGGGAAAATCGTAAAAGAATCACCAAGGCCAAAGCCAATACTATCGGAACGAAATTACGAAATGCCAACAAGATATTATACATTCCATGAATTATATTGCCGAAATATCCAAATGACTGAGTTTCAGATTCCTAAAAATAGACTTGTAACTGTTACGGGAGAGTCTGGATGCGGGAAATCTACACTTGTCAATGAGTGTTTAGCTAAAGATTTCTTGAAACGATATCCAAAAGATAAACTAGTTATGGTAGGGCAAGATCGAAACCAATCGATTACAAGTCGGTCAACTGTAGCAACTTTCCTAGATATTAAAAAGAAACTGACAAAGTATAGTGAAGAAATTGATGATATTTTTGAGCGCTCAATTGAGGATATTATTGATGAAATTCCAAACGAAGATATTGCGTATAAACGCTTGAGCCTACTAATCAAATTAGGACTGGGCTATTTAACATTAGAACGAAAAACACAAACATTATCAACGGGTGAGTTTCAATGTGTTCATTTAGTTTCTGAGTTATTTGCAAAAACAAGAAATCCACATACATTGTTTATTTTTGATGAGCCTTCAAAAGGTTTATCGCAAAATATTTTAAATCAATTTATAGATAGTGTTAGAGGGATATTACAAGATGAATCAGTCTCTATCATAATGATTGAGCATAACAGTTACATGCTAGAAAGTTCTGATTATATTGTCGATTTTGGAAAAAGACAGCTTGAATCTATAGAGCATCTTGATGTAGTAAGTCATGATGATTATTATCGTCAAAAGAGCAGTGTGAATGATGCTGAGCAAATACATATTTCTTCAACACTGAATCAACAAAATGGAATTAATTACTTAGAAGAAAATCATATTGATTATTTTAAAAATGCAGAAAACATCTATAAAGGTGGCATATTAAAAAGCTTATCATCAATGGCTCGTTTAATTTACGGTGAATATGAATCTGATACAATTGCACCTGTTGTTGCTATTGATCTTGAAAGACATTTATATAGTCAATATAGTTTCTTATATGAAATTGGTGGATTGATCAATCATATTGTAGCTACTCATCCGACTAATAAAGATACGAGGAGCTTCGATTTCTATTCTCAGGATAATCATTGCCCATCATGTTCGGGACGTCTTCAAATTGAAGTTTTTGATAAAGAAATTACAATTCAAGATAAAAATGTTCCATTTTGGGATGGTCTATTTGATCCGGAAATCATGAAAGTATTAAAATTTTATCAATATGAAAAAATTGAATTTCTATTTAAAGAAATTAAAAATGAGCTTGGTCATGATTTGTCAAAGAGCTATAATGATATGTCTGAGGAAGAAAAACATACATTTTGGTACGGCTATTTTGATAAGTCCTTCTATGATAAGAAAGGTAAGACACGTAGAACATGGGTAGGATTTAATACAATTATTGGCGGATATATTGTTATTTCAAAAGCAGCTATTAAAGAAGATATTAAGACTTCTAAAGAAATGATGACATGTCCAATTTGTGAGGGAACTGTGTTAAATCACCAAAAACCACTTAAATTTGGAGATACAGATATTCGTGAAATTATTAATCAGCCGCTTAATGAAATAATAAAAATTGTAGGAGATTTACCTGTACTCATCAAATTGAAAACTATCGTAGGTGACAATATGATTATGACAGAAGATGTCTCTTTACTGCCTAGGAAAACACAAGTCGCACTGAAAATGTTTGAATTAGAACAGGCAAGCTTTTCAAACTATGAAATGGTGTTACAAAATGTTTTACCATTCTGGGGCGAAATTAAAGGTAATATCGAATCAATCAGCAATAATAATAAGGTGACTATTTGTGATTTCCAAAATATCAATGAAACAAGAGAAACTATCATAGATAAGTATTTCACAAATGGAAAATATAAAAAATTAACATATGTGTATGAAGCATTTGGTTATAAAAAATTAGTTACCCAAATTAATAAAATAAAAAAAAGCAACCCATGTCCATTCTGTAACGGAAAAAAAGTTATAACCGAAGATAATCTACATGATGGTGTGTTTAAATTAACAATTCCATGTATAATTTGTAATGCAAGTGGTATTAATGATGAAGGGCTAAAAGAAATTGTTGAGGGCGTGGATGTACAAACATGGTTAACTGGAAAAGTTAGTGATGTAGTGGATGAGAGTTTATTAACAGAAACTGTTGTGCAAATACCAATTTTTAATCGCATTCGCGAATTGGATAAGCGAGATATGATGGCGGTTTATGAATGTTTGGAGATTAATAAGTAAAATTTTATTAGTTTATGTGTTATTAAAACCACTAACTCAATTAATATTAAGCGTGTATTCTTAATGGTGAATGTAATAGCACAGTATGATTATTATGAAATAATGAAAGAAGATCCAACTTCTTAATGTAAAAATTAAGAAGTTGGATTTTTTAGTGTTTTTATGTCTCACATACAATATTTCTCACTTTAGAAAGAAGTAAAAGAGTCAGGGGGATTGAAAACTAAAAGGGATAAACGATTGATATATTATGTAATTATTATATTATAAAAGTGACGATTAGAGATAAATAAAGGTAATGAATGCTAATTGGTGTTTATAAACTTTTTTGTTTTATTGTCTGATTTTTTAAATTTAACAGAAATATATACTTGAATGAAGTATATATTTCTGTTAAATTTATCCTATGGACAAAACAAGTTTAATTAAAGGTCATTTAGAAATGTGTGTGTTATCTATTTTGTCGAAAAAGAAAAGCTATGGTTATGAAATTATGAAAGAACTTGAAGTACACAATTTAAAATTGAAAGGAGTAGGAAGTATTTACCCTATTTTAACTAAGTTAAAAAATCAAGAGTGGGTAAATACTTATCAAGAAGTAACAGACAGTGGTAAAGTTAGAATCTATTATGAAATTAATGAAAACGGGAAAATACGTCTTGAGAAAAAAATTAATGAGTGGTTAGAATTGCAATCTGATATTCAAACATTATTAAAAAGTGGTTTGAAAGGAGACCTTCTGAAATGAGGAATGAATTAAACGGTAAAGAAAAGCAATTTTTAACTGACGTACTTAAGGAATTAAAGCAATACGATATCAGCTTAGAAGAAAGGGAAAATATTAAGCAACAAATATTAGAGCATATTCAAGAATGTTGTGAAAATGGAGAGGATAGTATAAATGACCTAGGTACGCCTCAATTATTTGTTCAAGATTTTTTAGAAATAAGTGAAATTGACCTACAAGTTAAAATGAGACAACTTCAAAATGAAAAGAGAAATTCGAGCACATTTATCTTAGGTGGCATATTCATCGCAGTTATTACTTACCTCATCTCACAAACTACACTTTCACTATTTTTAACTGAATCATTTAACGGAACTAATAGAAAAAATACATTTAATTATAATCTTTTATATCGTATAGCAGAGAATCAATGGTGGAATTCTATATTAATAATGATTAGTTTTACGCTCTCTGCAGTAGTATTTATTAGCTTAGTAAGTTATAAAAAAAGAAAGTTATCTAAAGTATAATGAAGAAAACCATGTATAAAGTATTTCTAATTTGTATTCTTTGTAATGTATTAATGTTTTGTATCGTACATCCAAAAGTTTACGCTCAGCAAAATATTAAAGTTACATTAGATAAATATATTGAAAAATTTATAAAGGAACAGAACATTCCTGGAGCTTCCGTTGCAATTGTACATAATAAAGATGTATTCTTCACAAAAACATGGGGGATTACTGGGGAGTCTGAAAAAAAGGTAACTAGTAAAACCCCATTTGCGATTGGCTCAATAAGTAAATCTTTAACAGCTTTAGCTATAGTCAAGTTAATAGAAGATAAAAAAATAAAATTAGAGGATTCAGTTCAACAACATCTTCCTTCGTTTAAACTAAAAGATACACAATCAACTTCAAATATAACAATCCAACATCTACTAACTCATACAAGTGGAATAAACACATATGAAGGCTTAGCATTATCAGATAAACAATTAAAGAGTTCTAAAGCATTAAAGGAAAATGTAATGAAACTTTCAAAAGTAAAATCAAATGCTCCACCAGGGGAAAAGTATCAATATAGTAATGCAAATTATATGATACTTGGTGCCCTTATTGAGGCAGTCACAAATGAAACATATTCTTCATATATAGAAAAGCATGTTTTTCAGCCTTTAAAAATGAATGGCGCAGCGGCAAATAAAGAAAGTGCATATGAAAAAGGCTATTTAACAGGTTATCAATCTTGGTTTGGTATACCTAGAAAAAGTGTAGTGTCCTATGATAATGCTGGGGCACCGTATGGTTATATTACCGCGAATTTGGAAGATATGATTCAATTTATAATGTTTTTGAATCACCAAGACCACACTCAATTTTTAAAGAAAGAAAGCATGGATCTTTATCTATCACCGCTTTATAAAATAAATTCAGAAAAAAGTTATGGGTTTGGATTAAGAACAACAAATATAAATGAAAGCGAAACGATGGTTTGGCATTCAGGATCAACGTCTGATGCTCGTGCAGAAATGTTTACTTTAAATAAAAGTGGCTGGGCTGGCGTGATATTAACGAATAAAAATCATGTATTAGAAGAAACAGCATTAACGGTATTGAAAAAGGGGATTATTAGTATTTTGAATGGGGAAAAAACTGGTGATATCCCTAAAAACATACCATTCACACAGATTGTTATGTCGATAGTCACACTCTCACTTATTTTTACATCAATTATGTTAGTGAAAAAGTATAAACGTAAGAAAACTTGTAAAAAACTAACTTGGCTGTTCGTTGGGAGTATATTTCTACTATTATCTATTATTTTAATCCAACTTCTTATTTATTGCACAAATTCACCGTGGCATACGATTAAATTGTTTGCAGCAGATGTAGCTTTACTCACTAGTATTACAGTAATTTTATTAGCTGTGAACGGACTAATATCAATATTTATAGCCTTGAGGAGAAAGAAAGTATAAGGGTAAATAATTGAAGAAATATAATTTAAGTTGTTAAAAATAGTTGACTCTCACACAATGTCAATATTTAAGATAAAGTTGAGTTTCGAAGTAGATGTAAATCCCAAAATCTAAAAATTACATTCCTTTTAAGGGTTGCAACAGACCAGAAATTAAATTTAGTAGACATGCAAAACTAAATAGTGGTGTTTCATAATGTTTTAATGATTTGGAGGGGGAATTTTGATAGATATTAATAGAGACGTAAGAACATCTGGCGCGTATGTTCTTTATAATAATCTATTTATTTTTCAAGTTGGTCCAACAAGAAAAGGCGATAGATTAGGTGTAGTAAGGCTGGGAGGCCATAAAGAAAACAATGAGACAGCAGTAGAAACCGCTAAAAGAGAAGTGAAAGAAGAAGCTGCTATTGATATTACTATATTGAGTTCACCAAGTACATACTACAAAGAGAATTGGAATGCACAATCAAAGAAAATAAAAGTAGAAAATGAAGTCGCTCCAATATTAATTATTGATAGTCCATATGAAACTTTATCTATTATGTATATTGCACATTCAGAAAATGAGCCAAATCCATCTTCTGAAACAAATGGACTATTATTACTTTCAGTAAGTGATATTAGGCTAATTTGTAGAAAGGAAATAACACTAAACGATTATATTAAGCAAGGTGGAATGGCTATATTGAAAGAAAAAGTGGATAAAGAGTTAATCTTACAACCTTTTCCTCAACTTTTATTTTTAGCAGAACTTTCAAAAAAGGATCCTGTATTACTTCAGCAGTTTCTAAATTAGCAACAAAAGCCACCTTAATAAGGGGCTTTTGTTTTAAATAATTTAATGGTATGTGTATCCTCCATCAGGAAACAATACATTGCCTGTAGTAAAGCCATTTTGCATTAAATACAGGACAGTATGTGCAATTTCATCATTATGCCCAGGTCTCTGTACAATAGAAAGAGATTTATAAGCTTCATAAGCAGCTAGTCTATTTTCGTTTTGTTCATTTTCCCTTCGTATCGTTCCAGGAGAAACAACATTAACTCTAATTGGAGCTAATTCAACAGCTAAAGCTTTCCCTAAGCTTTCAATAGCGCCATTACAAGCTCCATAAGCAGGTGCACCTTTAAGTGGTCTTTGACTAAATGCACCGGACATTAACACAATAGATCCAGAATTAGAAAGAACAGGAATGGCATATTTTACGGCATAATATTGAGGCCAAAACTTTCCGATAAAGCTGCTTTCGGCGATATCATCCGTAGCAGTTATTGGTCCAAGTGTGTAAGAGGCTCCTGGTGTGAATAAATGATCAAAATTCCCAACTTTCTTGAAAAAATCTTGTAACTGGTTTTTATCTTGGTTATCCAATACATAAGTTTGAAGATGGTTGTTATTTATTACTTCTCGAGCAAGCATTAATTTTTCTTCCGAGCGTCCTGCAATAATAACATGTGCACCTTGTTCAATTGCTTGTTTTGCTGTTGCTAATCCAATACCAGAACTCCCGCCAATGATAACGATATGTTTATTTTTTAATACAGTAATAGACATGATTAAACATCTCCCTTAATATAAGATTTAAAATAAGTTGTGTTAATTTTATTATTCGTTAAAAAATTACTACTGAAAAGTACGCACTTTATATGTACTTAGTCGCGAATTTCGTACTAATCGCTTATTGTACGGATACATAATATAAAAAATTACTGGGGGGAGTGGTGAGGAAAATGAATTTAGAGGAACCGAAATTAAAAGGGGTAATAGCAACATTACAAATAATCGGGGGTAAATGGAAGCCACTCATTTTATTTATATTATTAACAGATGGAACGAAACGGTTTGGTGAATTAAAGCGATTAATACCAGACATTTCTCAAGGAACATTAGCGAAGCAGCTTCGTGAACTAGAGCACGATCAACTAATAAAACGCGAGATTTATCAAGAAATACCACCTAAAGTGGAATATAGCTTAACTGAACATGGAAAAACAGTCAGTATTGTTTTGGATAGTATGTGTGGTTGGGGAAGAGGACATTTAGAATATATCGATAAAAATAAAATATAATATTATTATGTAAACTTTATGTGGTATGTAGAAATAGTATTAATAATTTATATTTCATAATATATAATACTATTAAAGGCTATTATACATATAATCCTCCAACTGAGGTAGGAGGGATGAAATACCATACTGTTCGAAGTAACTAGTTGTTCGGGGCTGAAAAAATGCGTATCAGATATAAAAGGAGATTTACGAAAGTATTAACTTTGAGTCTATTTCAATGATCATCATAAACATTTAATACATTTTAGCAAAGGGGAAATAATAAAATGAATGAATTAGAGTACAAAAACTTTTATGATAAAGTGGGAAGTGAAAACGGCTGGGATTTTAGTAAGCTAAAATGTGAGACTGTAGGAGACACTTGGGACTTTTATAGTGAAGTGAAAGAAAAATGTAAACCATCACATATTCTACTTGATGTTGGCACAGGTGGAGGAGAAAATGTATTAAAAATAGCATCTTCAGCTGCATCACTGATTGGGATAGATAATTCTAATGGAATGATTAAAACAGCACATTCTAATTTGAATAAAGCAGGTGTACAAAACGTTGAATTTCTTCAAATGGATTCTGAAGCTTTAACGTTTCCGCATGCTTATTTTGATATTGCTTCAAGTTGTCATGCGCCGTTTGTAGCATCTGAATTGGCAAAAGTAATAAAAAAAGGTGCTTTTTTCTTAACACAACAAGTTAGTGAACATGATAAATTAAATTTAAAAGAAGCATTTGGAAGAGGGCAATGTTTAGGTGAAAGAGATGGTACTTTAAAAGAAAAATATGTGAGTGAACTGACTAATTCAGGATTTGAACTCGCCCAAGTACGTGAATATGATGTTACTGATTATTACAGTACGCCTGAAGATCTCATTTTCTTATTAAAACATACTCCTATTATTCCTAGATTCGGAGAAGTGGAGGAGGATTTTAATATTTTACAAAAGTTCATTGACACTAATAGTTCTAAAAAAGGTATTCGTACGAATTCGAAAAGGTTTATGATTATTGCTGTTAAATCATAAGGTATTTTAGTGTAAAAGCTGCTTTTCGTTTAAGGAAAGGCAGCTTTTTTGTAGGGAAAAAATGCAGGGAAAACTTGAAAATAATAGAAATAAGTATAGTATAAATCTAAAAATCGAAATATTAAGGATGTTTGTTGTGAAACGGTACTATGGATATATATGAGGAGTTACCATCTAATATAATATTACTCCGTGCTACAGTACCAGAAATTTGGGATGAATATAGAAGGAAGGCAGCGAGTATTTTTAGTGAGAGAACAAGAGCGACAGTAAAACTAATCCCAAATTCGACCCATCTGTTATATTGGGATTATCCAAAAGTTATAGTAGAAGAAATAAGAAAACATTGGTAAAGTCAAATATAACTTAAAAAGGTTGATTCTTGTAATCTATAAGAATCAACCTTTTTGAAGCGTATGTAATAAAAAATAACGTATAGAGTAAGTAAGTTGTTTGTTTAGAGTGTTATTTTTTAGCCGGTGTATTTCCCATTGCGATAGAAATTCTATTCCAACTATTAATTTGATTAATAATCAAGACAAGGTCGATATATTGTTTTTCGTCATAATGTTCACATACTCGTTTATATAGGGAATCAGGAACTCTTTTAGTAGGAATAAGTGTAATATGCTCAGCTAGTTCAATAGCGACCTTTTCCTTTGCTGTATAAAAAGTACATTCATCCCAAGTACTTAAGCAATAAATTCTTTGTTCAGTCTCTCCCATTTTTCGCGCATCAGATGTATGTAAATCTATGCAGTAAGCACAGCCATTGATTTGAGAAACTCTAATTTTAATAAGCTCTCTAGTCGTTCGATTAATCGTTGATTGTTTTGTGTACTTTTCCATGTCCATCATAATTTTCATAGCATCAGGTGCAGCATCATAGTAAGAAATTCTTTGAGTCACAATACAACACTCCTTTTAGCTTTAGATATTATTCATTATATCTTGATGTGGTCGTTCATACCAATTATTTGTACTAAAACGCAAACTGCTTGAAGTTAAGATTTTATTGCATTAGCCGATAATGTTAACTTAACTGTTCTAATACAAAAGTAGTAGTTTGTTAATTAAAGTTTCAATCTCCAGATGGATTTTTCCTGTTAGTTTTTGAAATACAATACTAATAGAAATAATGAATTTGGAGGTTTATTATAATGATTACACACATTTCAGATATAAAACTACAAACTGTTTCTATAGAAGGAGTAAAACAAGTATACGGAGATATATTATCTTTTCCAATAAAAAAAGAAACAGCATCATTTATTCAATTTGAAGTAACGCCATACACAACAATTAGTTTTCAGGAAGTGTATGAACCAATTGCACCTGCGCATTTCGCTTTTGAGATTCCATATTCAAAATTTCATGAAACAGCAAGATGGCTTGAAGGATCTGGATTACTCATTGTGAAATGGAAAGATGGAAATACAATTGGTGAGGAGAACGGTCTATTCAATTTATACTTTAAAGACGGAGATGGGAATCTTCTCGAAATTATCGCACATAGTTATGTTAAAGAGGATGTATTAGTCCTCCATTCACCGTTAAACATTTTATACGTAAGGGAAATTGGTCTTCCGGTTAAAAGTGTACCTGTATTTACAGAATGGTTGAAATCAAATCTAGATATGAAAACGATGGAAGATGGGGATATTTTCAACTTTGTTATTGGTGGCACTGCATATATTGTTGCGACTTGGTGGCAGAGGCCCTGGATTCCAATTGCGATGAAAGCTTTACCACCGAAAGTACATGTTTCTTTCGGAACATCTGATCAAGCATTTTTAGAACGAATCCAAAATAAATTTAAGAAAAATAGTGTTCCATTTGAAAGTAAACATAATGAAGTATTATTTATACAACATGGGTATAAATTTTCAATCTTGCATACACCGGAGTTTCATTCAGATACTCCTAGAAAATTAAACTTACCACTTTCTATATAATTATAGGAGGTGGTAGGTTTTTTGCATTTACATGAAGAAGGGTTTCAGCATAATTACACTGAATTTATAGAGGAGTATAAGGCGTTATCCTAATTTACTGTAAGGAGAGAAATGAATTGAATTTGGGAAATCCGATAGCAAAAGGAAATACTGCTGAAATTTACCTTTGTAATAATAAAGTTGTGAAATTATTTAAAGAATACCTTCCTAATACAGAATCTCTATATGAAGCACAAAAACAGAAGTATGCATATTCACGTGGTTTACACGTTCCTAAAGTGTTTGAAGTTACAGAGATACAAGGTAGACAAGCGATTATTATGGAATATGTAAAAGGGAAAAGTATTGGTGAGCTTCTGCTAAATAATTTAAGTGAAGCGGAGCATTACATAAGTATGTGTGTTAATGAACAACAAAAGATTCATGCTATTTCTGTAAGATCGGATGAAATAGAACAGATGGAAGAGAGACTTTATCGTCAAATTCAATCTGTTCAAAATCTAGATGAGAAACAAAAGAAGAATATATTGAGCAAAATGGATTCAATCGTGTTTGAACCAAGATTATGTCATGGTGATTTTCATCCGTTTAATTTAATTATGAGTAATGATTATGTGAAAGCTATAGATTGGGTTGATGCTAGTTTAGGTGATATTCGAGCAGATGTGTTTCGAACATACTTGTTGTACTCACAATCTTCTGGAGAATTAGCTGAAATGTATTTACATATATATTGCAGGAATACCCGAATATCAAGAAATGAGATTTTTCAATGGGCACCTATTATTATTGCGGCTAGAATATCTGAAAATGTATCTGCTACAAACATTGAATATTTGAATGATCTGGTAGCACAGTATTGTAATTAAAGAAAAACTTTCGCCATTTTAATTTTTAAATTAAATACGTTCTAGCAATACAAACCGATGAGTAAAGGTATTGAGATTTACAATCAGATATTAAATTTGCAAAGGAGGAATCCATTTTATGAAATCTTTTGAATCGATTTCAGGGGAACCTGAATGGGAGGAATCTGCTCCCGCGCTACAAATTTCGAAGCTGTATAAACAATTCGGCGAGTTTATTGCAGTCAATCATATTGATTTAACTGTTCCGAGGGGATCTTTTTATGGAGTTGTTGGCCCTAATGGGGCAGGAAAAACTACTTCGTTGTCGATGGCTGTTGGTTTATTACGACCAGATGGCGGGAACGCTAAAGTTTTGGGGTTGATGTTTGGGGAAATCCGACACAAGCAAAGACATTGATCGGGGTATTACCAGATGGATTGGCCTTGCCGGAAAGACTTACTGGTCGCGAATTATTAACATATATGGGCCTGTTAAGGGGAATGAGTGCCAAAGAAGTTAATCGACGAACAGAAGAATTACTTACAATACTAGAATTGAATAATGCTGAAGGAACGCTAGTTATCAATTATTCTACTGGCATGCGTAAAAAAATTGGTCTTGCACTTGCACTCCTCCATGCACCGAAATTACTCATTCTCGATGAACCATTTGAGGCGGTAGATCCTATTTCTGCAACTACAATTAAAAAGATTTTACAGAAATTTGTTAGTTCTGGTGGTTCAGTAGTATTTTCAAGTCACGTCATGGCGTTAGTTGAACAACTTTGTGATCACGTTGCAATTATTTCCAAAGGAAAAGTGGTTTCTTCAGGAACAATGGAAGATGTTTGCGGTGATGAAACGCTCGAAGACATTTTCGTTCAGCTAGTAGGCATTCCTGCTGTTAAAGGAGGAGAACTATCTTGGTTAGTGTTTTGATTCGAATGAAGTTATCAATCCTAAAAAATTCAATGAATAGTGGTAAAGTAGTTCTTTTAACTATTACAGGAATAGTTGGTTTATTGATTGCAATTGGAACCATTGTGCTCTTTTCTTTTTATCCTACAGAACATAACGTTTCAAAAAGTATCCTATATGTGGTATTCGCTCTGTGGACAGTAGGGTGGATTTTGGGCCCGCTTCTTTCTGGGGGAGATGGAATGTTACGTCCTGAATATTTCGCGCTGCTTCCACTCACTTCATTTAAACTTGCTAGGGCGTTACTCGTTGTAGCTTTTATAGGATTAGGACCACTTGTTAGTCTTGTAGCCTACGTAGGATTATTAATTTACGCAGCTAGGGTTAGCTTATATGCAACTATAGTTGCAGTTCCAGCAATTATTTTACAGTTAATATTTGTGGTGCTGTTATCAAAAGTAGTAGCTAGTATTATTGGTGAGACGATGAAATCAAGAATAGGTATGGAATTGGGAGCAATGCTCTTTGGTTTCATCATTGCGTTTTTAAATGTAGGCTGGTATGCACTTCCTGCTATTAATGGGGAAACACTAAACGAACCTACATTTCTTTACATGTTTCCGTCTAGTTGGGCGATACTTGCTGTAGAGTTTGCTATTCAATCCAATTGGTTATTAGCTTTTGTTTTTTTAATTGTTTTAACAATATTATGCGGACTGCTTTTATTTATATGGACGACATTACTGATGAAAAATACAGTGAAGGATACTAAGAAAATCCAAGTTACGATTACTACTAATAAACATAGAAAAGCTCTACGAATCTTTTCAGAAACGAAAATTGGAGCAATAATTACTAAAGAATTAAAAAGTTGGGCAAGAGATCCACAACGAGGCCGTTTCCTCCGGATGGGTATTTGGATAGGAGTGTTTTATGGTATTTTAGTTACAAGCGCTCATATATCGTATTTAATGCCTTGGGCAGGGGTAATTATGATTGTTTTCACAAGTATGTTTGCCTGCAATATATATGGGTTTGATGGGAGTGCATTATGGTTAACATTAACGACGCCTGGCGCAGAACGGATTGATGTGTGTGGTCGTCAATTTGCTTGGTTGATAGCTATTGGCCCGATTGCAATTTTAACAACAATTATTTTCACTATTTATAGCGGACTTACTTTCGTTTATCCTTGGGTATTTGCAATAATTCCGGCATTACTCGGTGGAGCTGCAGGTCTTATTATGATGTTTTCTGTATTTAACTTAATCCCAATAACTGATCCTCATCGTCGCGGAAAAGGAACCGTTATCTCAGGTGATGATATGAGTGCCAGTAAAATGTTTATAACAACATGGTTAATGATGGTGATGGTATTAGCAACAGCTATACCCGCTTTGTTAGTTGTATGGATTGGGACATTACTACATATAGAGCTCTTACAATGGCTAGGTGTACTGACTGGTATTTGTACAGGAGTGTTTTTAGCTTGGGGGCTTGGTCGAATTGCTTACTTAAAACTTGAAAAAAGTGGCCCTGAGTTGCTATTTGCAATGAAAAGTGGCATGAAAATATTGCGTGATGATAACAAAAAGAAAAATAACAGAATAGCGGCTGAATTACCTAAGAAAAAACTTGCTGTTGTTGTTCTGTTAGGATTTATGGGGATCTTTTTTTTGATTCATCAAAGTATAATACCGTTAATTTTTGAGATATTTAGTGTAGATGAAAAAGTTCGTCTTTTCTTTCTGCCTCGCTACCTGCCACATATTGTTCGTATTCCTATAATCATTATATTTGCTGTAGTAGGTATAGCATCTTTGTATAAAGCTATTTTAATTAAGAAAAGACATGGGAAGGAAAATCAATTTATAAAAGAGGAAATATAGAATTTTTCTAAAAAATTAGTAATTACAGAATTTACGCTGCTTTCATCCCACGCAGGACTTTAGTCCGTCTTTAGACGTGGGATGAAAGCAGCGTTTCTGCATAGCAAAACATGGTATACGTTATTTATAGTCATGCAAAAGACGTAAAAACATTTGAGAACCAACAATCTGTACGGTATGGTCACAGTACCGTAGCCCACGAACCTAAACGGTCTGTTGTGGGAGTGGTAATGGCACATTGCAACCTTGTACGTCAGCGATACCAGAAATGGACTTCGCCTTTGGCAGCAAGAATCCCACTGACATTAGTCAGCTGACCCCTTTAGGGGTGGGAGTGTCAAGTGATGTTAATGAAAGAATGATTATTTTCGATCTTCATTCTATAAAGATTCATTATCCGTACTTCTTCCTCAGTTAATTCTTCTTTATCCCAATACATATGCATTAAGTTATATTCGAATATCTCTTTTAATTTAGTAAACAATGGTATCTGGTCTAGCATCTCTTTAGGTAAATCATTTTCCTCTTTGTATCCTTCAACTATTGCTTTTGTAATAGAACTCTCATAGTCAACTATGTTACCATTCCCCACGAATGAATATTCTATCGCACTATAGATTGGAACCGCTAAATCGAATATATAAAAATGTTTCTCACAGTCTTGAAAATCAATCATTGTTAAATTTGAATTATTTTCGACTAATATGTTTTCTAACCATAAATCTCCGTGAATTAAGCCATAATTTGAAGGATTCTTTGGCAGTTCCTTTATAGAAGCTAAAACGTCAAATGCAATTTCTCTTATAGTAGTTTCTTCTTTAGGGATATAGTTAAGAAAATTATACTCTTCATTTTCATACCAGTCGTTTATATGATTTACCGGTTGAATTCTTTCAAAGTCTTTAGATATACGATGTAATTTTCCAATTTGTTGACCAAGCTTTTTAAATACATTAGAATTCCAGTCGTTTCTTGGTAAATGTATACCAGGAGCAGCTTTATATAATACAGCAAATACTTCTTTGTCTAATGTAATTTTCTCTACTAAATTCCCCCTTAAAGAAGGTATGATTGGAGGGACGCCTAAGCCTTTTTGATATAAAAAGTTCGTATATGTAACTTCTTCTAACTGCTCTTCATATGTTTTATAGTTTGTAATTCTAATGAAGTAGGTACCTTGTGCCGTGAGACATTGATACATTTCATTTGTTATTGGTGTCATTTCAATAAAATCCAATGGATATAGTTTATTAATTAGTTTAAGTATCTCTTTTTCTATATTATTCATTTTAACTTCCTTTCCAAACATAAATTTTTCACTCACAAAACTACTAGTTCCTTAACTTACAAATTTCGTGTTTTATTTGGTAGAATCCTTTAAAAAAGATTTATCCCATGAACGCCCGATTAGTATGGGATAATAATTAGTGGGGAGGAGCAAACCCCCACTGATTAAAGTTTCACTTTATTGGAAAGTTAAGTAAATGTATGGCAAAATGAGATAGCTGAAAAAATATGAAATGATTAGTTACATATGATAATTAAAGGTTCTAGAGGGTGGTTAATGTTATAAATCACAAGAAATATCAAAAGAAAGAATTGGATACTTCTTATAATTATTAGTGAGGAGGGAGATAAATGAATGAACATATACAGCTAATGATTGAATGGATTGAGGGCAATTTAAAAAAGAAGTTTTCATTAGATAAATTATCTAATTATATGGGATATTCTCCTTACTTCTGTTCGTTTAAATTTCATCAAGTAACAGGGATAAGTATTAGACGATATATTCTTCTTAGAAGATTGTATTTATCAACGGAAGATTTGACGAATGATAGAAAGATAATTGATATCGCATTTGATTACGGTTACTCTTCGCAAGAGGCTTATAGTAGAGCATTTAAAACTGTTTTTGGTATAACCCCAGGAAAATTCCAACTTAACAAAATACCGGTTCAATCATTTATTAAACTCTCAATCAATGATGGCAAGGAGTGGGATAGAATGAATTTTTCTAGAAAAATTGAAGTTGATCAGTTACGAAATGTGAAGAGTGAGCTGTTTGATAAAGATGTACTAAACATATTAAATGGTCAATTTATGTATGAAGAATTTAAAAGTGAAAAACTAATGGGGGAGTCTGATTACGCTCCATTTAATGAAGCTATGTGTGTAAATGCGACTACTGCACAGATTTTTGATGATGAGTTTATTAAAACAAGGGCAGAAGGGCACCAAGGTACTGTAGAAAATTATATGAAAAAGGTTATTCATCCTTTAGAGAATCTTTTTAAGAAAGAGTATAAATGTATTGTTTTATGGTTCGGTGAAGATATGTTTTGCCAAATGAATCTACTTACAGTACTTTCTTACCTTGAACAGTCTGGTTATAAGGGCAAAGTATATTTAAATAGCTTCAGAGAGGATGAATTTAAAGTTAGTCAAATTGAACTTGAATTAGGGAACTATTTTTCTGTTTACAATGAAGTTCTAGTAAATCATAAAAAGCCATCTCATGAGGTACTACCTGTAATGTATCAGGCGATAGATTTATATTTAGAAATGCTAAAAGAAAATAATGTAGTAGTAAAGTATATCTCCAAAAATAAAGGTTTACCAACACAAGAGTTATTAAAAAGGTTGTTTAATCTTTTTCCAACAATAGGATATGGGGACCTACAATATATAGAGCTTATTAATAAAACGAGATGAAAATTGAAACTAATTAGAAGAGAATACAGTAAAAAAGATGCACCTAAAAGTATAGGTGCATCTTTTTTACTTATATTTGTTCAAGTAAATTTAATTCTTCTTCTACAAATGCCATTAATTCTTTTATTGTCTCACTAGAAAAATCAAAACGAATTCCAGCTGCTTCATATACCTCTGGTAAGGATTCAGAGCTACCTAGAGATAATGCTTTTTTATAATTTTGTAGTGCTTGTTTAGTATTCTCTTTATATTGTTTATACATATGCAATGCACCAAGTTGCGCGATTGCATATTCGATATAATAGAATGGTATTTCGAATATGTGTAGTACGGGTAACCAGCCAGTTGCTATCCAGTCTTCATAACCTTCAATATTTACCACATTCGATTGGTAAGTGTTATGTAATTCTAAATATTTTTCATTTCTTTCTTTAGCAGTATGATTTGGATTTTCATACATCCAATGTTGGAATTGATCAACGATAATCATTTGTGGTAAATACTTAACAATATCTTTAAAGAAATCTAATTTTGCTTTTATAAATTCTTCTGTATTCTCATAAAATGTATCCCAATACTCCATCGAAAATAATTCCATTGTCATGCTGGCTAGCTCAGCTGATTCTGAAGGGATTTCTAAATATTTTTGTAGCTCTAGCTGCTTCATACATTCATTATGAATACTATGGCCCATTTCATGGAGGAAAGTAGTAACATCATAATGTGTATGATTGAGATTCATAAAAATAAAAGATAATTGAGAACCAGGTAAGTGTTCGCAAAATCCTCCAGGTGCTTTTCCTTTACGACTTTCTAAATCTAAGCAATCATTTTTATGCATACGGCTCAATAATGCAGAAAATTCTGGGTCTAGTTTTTCTAAAATATGAGAACTTTTTTCGATTAAATCACTTTCGTCTTCAATGGGTTTTAATACTTTTTGATTTGGTGCGGCTGCTTTTAGATCCCATGGACGAAGTGTATCTACTTGAAGTTCAGCTTTTTTCTCATTAAATATATTATCAATAAGTGGTACAACGTATTTACGAACAGATTCAGCAAGTTCATAGCAATCATCAGCCGTATAATCAGAGCGTTCATATTTTTTAAACATATAATCACGATAATTATCTAGTTGAATGTTTTTTGCTTTTTGATGACGTATTTCAATCAATTTATTTAAGATGTTTTGGAGATCTTTTTCAACAGACAAAAACTGTTCTGAGATAAGTCTTTTTGCTTTTTTACGTATATTTCGATTAGGATCTTGTAAATATGATTGTAATTCAGTTATCGTTTTTTCTTCGCCATCCCATATCGCAGTTAAACTCCCTGTGATTTCGAAGTATTCGGTTACTAATTTGTCTTCTTTCACTTCTAAATCAATGTTCTTTTCACAAAATAATGTTTTTGCATTTTTTATTTTTTTATCTAGTATGCTATAAGTTTTTGGATCAAGTAGCATTCGAAATGGTGATTCTAAATATTTATTATCAAATGAATTTTGATAACGTTTCAAAAGAGGCCTTACATATTGTTGATCAAATGCAAACCTATCTTTTATTTCTTTGTTATCGGTATTACATTGAAAAGCAATATAGTGTAATCTTAATTGTTCTTCGATTTTCCATATTAATTTCGACTGTATTTTCAACCAATTTTCTAAATCTTCTTCTGAAGAAATAGGTTTACTTAATAAAGTAGACAATTCGTTTTCTAGCTCATGTATATTACGGATATCGATCGTATTAGAGTTCTGCATTATTTACCCCTCACTTTTTATTTACTCAAGGAGGTATTCTTCTTTTTCGCTATAATTCCTTTTTTGCCTAGAAAATTTGTACCTATTACTCCAAGAACAATCATAAGTGTACCGACAATATGATAGTGGGCAATTTGCTCGTGTAAGAATACAACACCTGCGATAATGGTAATAAGTGTAGATAAGTTGCTAAAAACACTTATTTTTGCTGCTTCAATATAAGATAATGAATAGTTTAATAACAATGCTGTCAGTAAGGAAGATAGTAATCCTAAATATAAAATGGAGATAAGGAATGTTCCATTTGTAAATGGCTTAAAGTATACAGTTATTGTACCTTTGTTCATATGGTCAATGATCGCGATGACATTAAAACTAATAAAACCGATTGCTGTCATTGTGTATGTTAAATCCATTAGCTTGAATTTCTTTGTCATTTTTCGAGCTAATACATTGTAGCAAGCAGATGATAATGCCGATAATAAAATGAGAATAACGCCGATGAAGTTCGTTTCATGAGCTCCTATACCATTCATGATAAATATATATATGACACCGACGACAGAAATAAATACAGATGTTTTTTGCCATGTATTCGTATACTCTTTTAAAAAATAGGAAGCGAGTATCATTGTAAATATAGGAATAGCTGCTTGTATAATTCCAGCTTCAGAAGAACTTGTATATACTAATCCAAATGCTTGGAAAGCAAAGAATAGCGCTGGATAAAATATTGCGAGTGGTAAAAGTGCAAGTATGTTTTTGAATGAAATATTTAACTTTACAAAACCGAAAATAACCGGAATGGTTGCTGCCATGAAGGCAACTGTAAAACGGTGAGCCAGAGTATCAAGAGGACTCGTAATGGTTAGTGCTAGTTTCACAAACATAAATGAAAATCCAATAATAAATGAATAGAGTAATGCTGATATATATGCTTTTGTTGTATTTTTCATAATTTCACCTCATAGTAGTTAATTTCTTACTGGCCAGTATACGTACATAGTAATCCTTCTGATCTAGTGCTACAATGTGAACAAATACAAACTGTACCGGTACAAAAAATATAGGAGGTGTAATGATGTATAAGTATTTACATGTTTTGAACGATCTAGAAAGTATGATTCAAAATGGTGAGATAAAAGAAGGGAAGAAATTACCGTCTATACGTGCACTTGTTACGCAATACGAATGTAATAAGGCGACAATTATACGGGCGCTTCACGAATTAGAAAAACGCCATATTATTTATTCTGTACCTCAAAGTGGATACTACGTTGTTAAAAAATCTGGAAGTTACATAGAGAATAACGAGATAATTGATTTCGCTTCTTCAGCACCAGATCCCGATGTTTTTCCATACTTGGATTTTCAACATTGTATTAATAAAGCGATTGATACATATAAAAATGATTTGTTTATATACGGAACACCGAAAGGATTACCATCTTTAATTTCGGTTGTTCAAAAACAATTAGCAAACTATCAAGTTTTCACGAAGGAAGATAATATATTTATAACGTCAGGTGTGCAGCAAGCACTTGCTATATTAACTTCTATACCATTTCCGAATGAAAACGAAACGATACTAATTGAGCAGCCAAGTTATCATTTATATATTGAATATGTAGAAATAAATAAGATCCCTGTGATCGGAATAAAGCGTACACATGAAGGGATAGATTTAAATGAACTAGAGAAGATATTCCGAACAGAAAAAATTAAATTCTTTTATACAATACCAAGGTTTCACCATCCACTTGGAACGTCGTATTCTAAAAAAGAGAGAGAAAAGATTATTCAACTTGCGAGGAAATATAATGTATTTATAGTGGAAGATGATTATTTAGCAGATTTAGAGACTGATTCAAAAGCAGATCCTTTTTACAGTCAAGATAATTGTAACCATGTTATATATTTGAAAAGTTACTCAAAGATTATTTTTCCAGGTTTACGAGTTGGAGTTGCAGTCATTCCGCCATCCATCGCAAATGATTTCCATAAATATAAAAAGATATTAGATATTGATAGTCCGATGATTTCTCAAGCTGCTTTAGAAATTTATATAAAGAGCGGAATGTTTGAACGCCATAAAAGTAAAATTAAATATTCATACTACAATAGATCAATAAAACTAGCAGAAATATTAGAAAAAATGCAAAATGAAAACCCATCTTTGTTTACATATAATAAGCAAAATACATTGGGAATACACACTTGTTTAGAAATGCAAAAAAACATAGTGACGGAAATACTTATAAAAAAATTAAGTGAAAATCAAATAAGTATTGATTCTATTGATAGAAATTATTTAAATGATTTTCATAAAGAAAGGTTGTTGAAGTTAAACGTATCGAATGTAAAGGAAGATAAGATTGAAGAAGGTATTCGCAAAGTAATTGAGGAAGTAAAACAATTGGGACGTCTAGATTTTCAATTTAAAAAAGAATAATACGTATAAGGAGGTTTGTTATGAAACGAAAAATAATAGCCTTGTTTGTATGTATTACTATAGTTATTGGAGCACTTGTAATTATTATAAATAATAAAGAAAGTGACAAATGTATAGCAGTTGCTATGTATTCGAGAGGTGTTATAGTGGATCATAACAACGAACCTATATCTAATGTGAAAATTTATGAAGATTCCATTAAAAGTAAAGAGCGTGCTATTTCAAATCTACAAGGTGAATTTGAAATTATCAATGGCGTGTGTGGTAAAATTACGTTACAATTTGTTACTCCTGATGGAGAAATCTATACGAAAAAATATGATAGTGAGCATATACCAAAAATAATTAAACTTAGTGATAAAAATGAAGGAGAATCACATGAAACCATTACAAGGTAAAGTAGCAGTTGTGGCCGGAGCAACAAGAGGTGCTGGAAGAGGAATCGCGATGATGCTTGGTGAAGCGGGTGCAACTGTATATGTAACAGGAAGAAGTACTAAAGGGAATTTATCCTGTATGGGAAGAACTGAAACGATTGAAGAAACGGCAGAGCTTGTTACAAAGCATGGCGGAATCGGAATCGCAGTTCGTGTTGACCATACAATAGAAGAAGATATTAAAGCATTATTTACAAAGGTTCAAGAAGAACAAAATGGACAGCTTGATATTTTAGTAAATGATGTTTGGGGCGGCGATCCTTTAACGGAATGGGAGAAACCTTTCTGGGAACACAACTTACATAACGGACTACTCATGCAACAAAGAGCTGTTCATTCTCATATAATGACAAGTCATTACGGTGTACCCTTAATGGTAAATAATAAAAAGGGACTTGTAATTGAAATTACAGATGGTGTCGACTATCAATACAGAGGAAATTTATACTATAGTTTAGCAAAAATCTCAACAATTCATTTAGCAGAAGCAATGGCGAAAGATTTAGAACAACACAATATAACAGCAGTTGCAGTTAGTCCAGGATTCCTTCGTTCAGAAGCGATGTTAGATATATTTGGTGTAACAGAGGAGAATTGGCGAGACGGAGTAAAACAAGATCCTCATTTTATTGCATCAGAAACTCCTTTCTTTGTTGGAAGAGCAGTAGCAGTTTTAGCAAGCGATCCAAATGTTCATGAAAAAATGGGAAGAGCGCTAAGCTCATGGGAATTAGGAAGGGAGTATGGATTTACAGATATGGATGGAAGACGACCAGATTGGGGGAAATACTTCGAAGAGAATGTTTCAAATCAAGATTAATATTTTTTAAGAGCACTCATTTGTAGGAGTGCTCTTTTTTATTTAAGAATTATAGATTTTTATAAAAATGTTGGTAAATAATTCCTGTTAAATGGTATCCTTTAAGTATAGTTTATATATTTTATATGGGGGGAAGTGTATGGCAGTTCTTGTAGTAGAAAATTTATATCAAATGTCTTTATTACTAATGCTTTTATGCTCATTTTTCTTTTATAGATATTTAAAGAATATAAAACGTGAGAGAAAGCTGACTATTTTTGAATTTACGATGTATATTATTACTCTATTTACGATTTATACTTGGGCATTCACTTCTATTATTAAATTTTTGTCTAAATCATAATTCGTATAGAAACGCTCTATTATAAAGTAGTTTCTTTTACCTTCTAGGAATATAAATATAGTCTGTGTCTAAATCAATTACAATATCACTTAAAATCTGTCTCTTATACACATCTGACGCTGCCGACGA
>NZ_JAEHBK010000239.1:0-233 GCF_016483685.1 Bacillus cereus group sp. N8
TTTTACTTGATTATTTCATCGATCAAGAAGAAGCCCGTATAGGCGGAGATTTGAATTTCTGTAGTTATTATGAAAACGAGCAAGCTGTATTAGATCGTATGATACATTTTGTAGAAGAAGCAGAGAAGAGCATTGGTGATTTGCCACATGCGATGTTTCATCGTCTCATAAGCCGAGGGTTACTTGGTATTTATTTGTCAGGTCAAAAAGTATCAGCGCAAAAGAATATGCAC
>NZ_JAEHBK010000240.1:0-233 GCF_016483685.1 Bacillus cereus group sp. N8
CAATAATACGTTGCAAATTCGTCTCATATAAAGGAATCTCATCTATTGTTATTTGAGATGGTGTTAACTTTGGAGCGAATTGCTGTAATGTGTTTAAAAGCCGCATCATTAAATTTTGTACTGTAATTGTTTCACCAAGTAATTCTGAGAGTGCGGCCATCGTACTCGGTACAATTTCAGGGTACGTGAAGCGTGATTCTTCGCCTTGAATTGCTACATTGTAGAAGTCGCGC
>NZ_JAEHBK010000241.1:0-232 GCF_016483685.1 Bacillus cereus group sp. N8
CGGTACAACTCGTTCTTTAATCGGAAACATGGGTGAAGGTGTAACTGCAGGTTTCGCACGCGGACTTGAATTAGTCGGTGTTGGTTAACGTGCTCAAAAACAAGGAGATAAACTTGTTTTAAGCGGAGGTTATTCTCATCCAGTAGAAATGACTCCGGAAGCAGGTCTTGAAGTTGATGTACCTGCAACAACTAAAATCGTAAGCAAAGGTAGCGACAAGCAACGTGTTGGC
>NZ_JAEHBK010000242.1:0-231 GCF_016483685.1 Bacillus cereus group sp. N8
TCCTTCGACTGTACGTGGGATACAGAAAATGGATTAGGTATACTTATAATAAATGAAGAAGTAGATAGAGTAGGAAATCAAGATGTTGCAATGTAAGAGAAGTATTTCTCCAAAAGAGAGAAACAATCTTTTGGAGAAATCTATTAGGGGTAGCACAACAATTATGCGATGAGTTCATCAATCTGTCTCTTATACACATCTAGAGAACACGAGACTAAGGAGAATAGCGTT
>NZ_JAEHBK010000243.1:0-231 GCF_016483685.1 Bacillus cereus group sp. N8
GGACGGCCAACTTTGCTCATCTCTTCCTAGTGACTGTGGGGGTTGCCATTCTTGCTTCGGCGGGTGCCAAAGTTGTGCCGGCTGGTTCACAGTCGTTAGTTCTTCTTGCTTTTCATCCATACCAGTCGGTAAAACTATGTTAGGCATTTATGATTCTCTCGGTTTTGTATGCTCAAACTTGAACTTTTCTTGCACACTTTCATCTTTTTCTTTTTTCTTTGTTGTTACACC
>NZ_JAEHBK010000244.1:0-231 GCF_016483685.1 Bacillus cereus group sp. N8
CGCCTCGTCGGCCCGGAGCCGCCGCCCCCCGACAGGCGGCAGATCGTCGTGTGCAGGAAGAAGTCGTATAACGACAAGTGGAAGAACGTCGAGTGCAGCAAGTAGTAGTAGACCCACAAGTGGAAGAACGTCGAGGGCAGCAAGTAGTAGTAGAAGCTCAAGTGGACTCAACTCCAGGCAAACAAGAAGTAGTAGCCGGTCGCTTGTACGCGTCTCCGGGCCCACGAGACG
>NZ_JAEHBK010000245.1:0-230 GCF_016483685.1 Bacillus cereus group sp. N8
GTATTAGCTGCATTCTTATATCCGTTCGGCAATCGAAAAATGATGGAACTTCTTGGCGGACGTCTTGATACATTCAAACGTGTATTAGGAATGGCAATTGGAAGTCTTACTATTACAATTCTCCTTGGTATATACGGCTTTGCCACTACTGTTATTCCATCATCAACTCAAATGCTTCAAGTTTTTTTGTTATCATTATGTTCTGGATTCATTGCGACGATGACATTCTT
>NZ_JAEHBK010000026.1:0-51595 GCF_016483685.1 Bacillus cereus group sp. N8
TTATGTTCTTCTACAATGTTTAAGATGAGAGAACTCCTGTTACGTAAGAAACAGAAAGAGCTAAGTGAATATAAAGCGATGTACATAATTAAAGATTATTTTTCACTTTTTCACCAAGCATTACACAAAAACACCCAAGAGTTATCAAAGGTTCTCCTTCGTCTGTTTAACCTCCTACAGCGCAACGGACGAAAATCTCATCGATACGAGAAAAAGACAGTCTTTGATATTTTGGGTGTTGTTTATGAGTATACCACTTCTACTCATCAGGTAGCATAGTAAAAAATTTGAAACCCGTCAGGGTTTATTTGATATGCCTGCTTTTATAACATCTATAAAAGATAATAAAAACTATATGGAAAGACCGAATTTTATATAAAAATATATCTTAAGTTGATGGATGTGGGGTACCGCCACATGCCCACCAACCTAGCAGATGAGCTTGCCCCAAAAATGATATAAACGAATTTTATTATTATAGAATACATAAAACAATAAACATATACTTCATATTTATTTTTGTTGTGGACGATAAAAAGCATCTACCAATTGATTATACTCGCTTCTTGAGATTTCTTTATTATACAGTTTAATTAGTAACTCTTTATGCGCTTTCGAAAACGCTATTTTATCAATAAATTTTGGATACATACGATCATTTTCTCCCCATCTGATAAATTATTCTGTTGCATTTCGTCTATTTCCCCTGAATATTTTTTTAAAAAAACCAACAATGTTTTATGAAATATTACATATCGAAATGATTGGACATTTTGTAAGTGCTTACTATTACGAAAATGACAACAACTCTTCATTTCTCCTATGAAGAGGGTGAAGCAAAAACATAAAACCATTATATTTAAAGTTTAATCTACATGAATCGACATGAAAAGACTTTTTTAGCCGAAATTATAAATAATTTTATGTAATTTTACATATACAAAGAAAGTAAAAAAGTATTTAAAATACCATTATATTATAATGACAGAATTTGAAACTATTTAACCGAAAATGAGTATGGTGAACTTTTATTAATAAATTTAAATATAAAAATAATTAAATATATAGAAATCATAAGGCTGCAAGGCGATTCTTTAAGAAAGCTTTGCGGTCTTTTCATGTCTCTAATACCCGGGTGATTATAGTTGATAAAAATCCAGCACTTTTTCCTTTTTTGTAAAAATGCGTTAAAAAGTGAGGTTTGATTTGAAAACGGCTTTCCAAATCGGCTTATTTTGCGTTTTGATGAAGAAGTTAATACAATAGGTCTTATTCATAATAAAAACGCATGTAAAGATAGATACAGGCTTTACATGTGTTTTTAGGGAAAATGAAAAGGGTACTCATTATTTATGACTTAAATTCTTTCTCTACGAACTGGCGAATTGCTTCATCTCGATTCTTCAGCCTATTTTCATGCCAATAATTTTCTATTTGTTCCACTTGTTCTTTTGTAAATGTAACTAAATTTTCATGTATGGGGAAAGCTTGTTATAATAGTGGAGAATAACTTGGGTACAATTGATAATGAAATGGGGAAAGACGCTAGATGAAAGCAACCGGAGTGACTAGAAAAGTAGATGATTTAGGGCGTGTGGTAATTCCAAAGGAACTTAGAAATACGCTAGGTATTAAAGAAAAATCACCATTAGAAATCTTTGTAGAAGGTGAAGACATTGTTTTACAGAAATATCAGCCCGGTGGTGTTTGTGCATTAACAGGAGAGGTATCAAATCATAACATATCATTAGCAAACGGTAAGATAACATTAAGTCCAGAAGGTGCAGAACTATTAATGAAAGAAGTAGAACAGTACCTTGTAAAATAAGTGGCTCCTTTCAAGGGACTTTTATTAAAATTAATATAGTAATTTCGTGTATCGTAATATTTATAAAAATATTTACCAAAAATAGAATCAATTTCATTCCTTTTTGTAAAAATTTAGTTAGTTTATATTTTCGTATCGGTTTTAGAAAAATAAAAGCTGGCAGAATTTATCGCATTCTCTGAACGAAAATTACATGAGAAACATATGTGAAAAGGAAAAAATAATAAACAGGCTAGTTAGTCCATTATAAGGGCTAACTGGCCTGTTTATTTACTAAAGTGAACCTTGATAAATGAAATAAATCTCGGCTGCCCCCCCCCACTAATCACTCTCACCTGAATACACTTTTAAGTGTTCCATTGCTATAGACATGGCATGTTTTTCTGTATCAATTAACGATAACCCCTGCTTAATAGGGGCCCAATACTCATATCCGTAATCCTCAAACCACGCAAAAACTTCTGTAGTGTAAAAACCATCATTTCGTTTGATAACTTGAACTTTGTATCTTTTACTTGTGGAAATAATCTCTTTAATAATTTCTTCCATTGTCTATCTCCCTCTACCTTTTATCCAGAGTGTACCACATCAAGAATATAGATGATGAAAGGTATTTTGATTGCATAAGGTATTCTTATTAAGCTTACATAATAGATCATTATCAGCATCAATATATCTAGAAACAAAAAAATTCTTTGTATGTTGGCTGTTAAATACGGTCTTTTCCAAAACCAATCATGATTTCACCTTCATGGTAACATTTTATAACAAAATTATTTGGACAAAAAAGATAAGTGTCGCTACCAACCGCCGTTACATCATCAATATTACGTAATACATCGTGTAAATTCGCATAGAGAGCAGGAATAGGTCCAGTACTCCATAAGATATAGACTTTACTTTCAAATGGGATAAGATGAGATATTTGATCGATGGAGTCAATGGTATGTTTAAAGGCAACCTTATTCCAATTAATTCGTCCCCACCATTCAAAAGGGTAAGAGTCATTTAATAATTTGTATATTTCTGATCCTCTTTCAGGAGATAATTCTTTAGTTTCCGTACCTAACACGCAGACGCATTCGTCATATAAAGCACCATAAGTAGGTTTGTGCTTTTTTCTATTTGCTTCAAGAAGTTCTAAGAGTCTTTGAGACCTGTTGTTTTTATTCATCATTTAGCACACCATAAGGTAAATGAAAACACATAATAAAATCTTTATAAATAGATAAAAACTCTTTTATTTCTTGGCTAATATCTTCTAGATTCCCATATATATTATCTTCGGCTAAATTTATTTCCTCATTAAAATTATACAGCTGTTTATCTACATTATCGAACCCTTTACAGCAATTATTATGTATCAAATTAGATATAAAAGGTTTTATTTTCAGTACATTTTCTTCATTTATAATAAATTTCTCCCATAACAGTCCCAGTATAATTTTCACCGGTAATTTTTCATCATATCTTCCCTTTATGTTTTTTAATTTAGATGCAATATCGACCAATTTATCATTACTGGATAAAGAAACGTCTATAATTTCATTCACAGGACTATCTAGTGTTTCAATAGTATGATCAGCCCAATTAATTACATCATTTTTTGAAAATAAACCAATTTGTAATCCTATTCTAAAAACCTCAGCCATTTCTTTTGTTTTAACCATATATATGACTCCTTAGATTTTTAGATAAGCATACACCACTTGGACATTTTTTATAAGAGCCTAATAAAAAATTATCTTGGATGCAAGAGGATTTTTTTATTGGGAATAGTAAGGATGAGGGGAGGTGCATTACATATGGGAAAAGGTAGAAGTAATAATGCTGGTAAAAAACAACCGAATTTCGATGATTCGTCTAATTTCGCTAAACAAAGCCAACCGACAGAAAAGAAGAAGAAATAAGAAAAGGAGCTCTCTTTATCAAGAGAGCTCCTTTTTAACGCATTATTCGAAAGAAGTCTCCTTCCTCAAGCGCGTGAAGGACGATAGTCTGGCGGTAGGTGGGAGATGAATTTCGGTTTGGCGTAGCCAAATATTTGGTTTTCCTATTTATTTCGGCTCTGATATAATCAGTCTTATAAAAGGTAAAGTTTGGTATAACAATGAAATTAGATAATCATGTAGTGTTCAGGCTGTGTTATCAACGTCATAGCTTATGGGAAATGAAGGCGAAAAGTGAGGTGAACTGATATGACAAAGCAGAATAAGGCGTACAAATTTCGTCTGTATCCAACAGAAGAACAAGCACATCTGATCTGTAAAACTTTCGGGTGTGTACGATTTGTGTATAATAAAATGCTGGCTGAGCGGCAAGAAATATACGAAACATACAAAGAGAACAAGGAAGAACTGAAGAAACAAAAATTCCATACTCCTGCGAAATACAAAGTGGAGTATGAATGGTTGAAAGAAGTCGATTCATTAGAATTGGCCAACGCTCAATTAAACTTGCAAACTGCGTATAAGAATTTTTTTAGTGGTCAAAGTGAGTTTCCTACATTCAAAAGTAGAAAAAGTAGAAAATCTTATACAACGAATCGAGTAAACGGAAATATTATGTTATTTCATGGTTATATCAAATTACTGAAATTGAAAATGGTGAAATTGAAGCAACATAGAGAGATACCACAAAACCATACCATCAAATCGTGCACGATTTCGATGACACCAACTGGTAAGTATTACGTGTCTATTTTGACCGAATATGAAAAAGAAATCGCTCAAAAAGAAGTAGAACGTGTAGTTGGATTAGACTTCGCAATGGCTGAATTGTACGTGAGTAGCGAAGATGAGAAAGCCAATTATCCTCGCTTTTATCGTCAGATGTTAGACAAATTAGCAAAGGCACAACGAGTATTAGCAAGACGTGTGGAAGATTCAGCGCGCTGGAATCAACAACGCATTCGTGTAGCGAAGTTACATGAAAAGGTCGCAAATCAACGAAAAAATTTCCTTCATCATAAGTCTAAAGAATTGGCTACTCATTTTGACGTTGTAGCAATCGAAGACTTACATATGAAAGGAATGTCACAAGCGCTTCGCTTTGGTAAGAGTGTAGCGGATAACGGTTGGAGGATGTTCACGACATTTTTATCATATAAGCTACAAGACCAAGGAAAACAACTTGTAAAAATAGATAAGTGGTTTCCTTCTACAAAGATGTGTAGTCATTGTGGAAACAGAAAAGATATGTCACTATCTGAACGCATGTATGAGTGTTCGTGTGGACTAACAATAAGTCGTGACTATAACGCAGCTATCAATATCAAAAAGGAAGCGATCCGCTTATTAGCGTTGGCATAAATAGTAACAAAATAACCTTTGGAACAAGGGAGTTAGTTCGGCTGTTTTAAGACAAATTTGTTAGCTATCAAAAGTAACGACTAACCGAGAAGCCCCCACTTCAAGTAAGCTCGTAAGAGATACTAAGTGGTGGGTAGTTCACAAATATGCTATATTATCAGCTGCATGTCCTATACGAAAAATCTCCGTAAGCATATATTAATTTAGGTAAAAGCTAGTTTTTTACTTAAAATATGTTTTTAAAAGGGTGATAAAATGCATAATCAAAAAAAACAAGACAGGTGCTTCCAGTGCGACTTTCTCTACATTGGCGATAGCTTCGACGACACTGTGAAGACTTTCGACCCGAAAACAGGGAAGTTCCTTGGCACTTTTGTCGCACCAAATAGTGGAAACTTGCATGGTCCCCGGGGACTTATCTTTAACCATGTGGGCAATCTCCTTGTCACTAACCAGAACGTCGGGCAACCCGAGAATGGCGACGTATTGAAGTTAAATGGGCAAACCGGGGCGTTTCTGGGCGAACTCGTCCGTTCAGCTGAACCAGGCGCTCCATTGGCACCGCGCGGTATCTTACTCTCCAAACATAATGTCCTGTTTGTGGCGGATTTGGGTGACTTCGACTTCAACACGGGCATAGAAGTGCCTGGAGAAGTGCGGATGTACAATGGTTCCACTGGGATGTTTCTAGGCAACGTCGACCACCCCTGCTTCAACCCTTTCCACCCCCGCGGATTGGTCTTCGGTCCTGACGGCATGCTGTATGTCTCCGTCATTGACTTTTTAGATTCGAATAAAGGCTGGGTGCTGGGCTTCAACCTGAAATCAGGGGGATTCGATGTGTTTATTGTGAGTGATAACAAGAACAACCTCCATCGTCCCGAAGGTTTAGTCTTCGGTCCTGACGGCAACCTCTACGTCACTAGTTTTAAAAAACTTGATGACCCTAATGACACCGACAAAATTCTGATCTTCGATGGTGATACGGGCGAGTTTATCGACAAGATTGACCTCTATGCCCCGGGAAAACCACGTGCTTTCGCACAGGCACTCCTTTTTGGGCCGGATGGAAAATTGTTTGTCCCTATTACGGGCCCGTTTGACAATGCTACGGGGGCCCCTACAGGCGAATTTACCGGTTCAGTACGGCGTTATAATGTCCATAGCAAGAAGTTCAAGGAGGTGGTCCCTCCTTATAAAAAGGGCGGACCATTGGGAGTGCCGTGGTACCTGACGTTTGGCAATACAAATCCCGCAACACTAGCTTACCGGTGTGACCAGTAAGAGAGCAGCGACCATCATCATCATCCACCTCATGAGGAAAGTAGTAACGAGAGCAGTAGTTAATATTTGAATATATAAGGAAAGACCGCTTCTAGAGTTTAGAACGGTCTTTTTAAACCTTCTAAAAGGTTAGATTCACAATATCCTATGATTTGTTAAACGATATTCCACATTCAGCGAACGGGTGCTTATCTTGAATAAGATTTAAGCAATGATCTTCAACAATCGGGCGCTATTCTTTTATAGAGAAAGCATCTTTTTCTTGTATTTCAAGTGTTCTCATGGTTAAGTAATTTTTTGTATTCTACGATTGTTGAATAACTAGTGTATAAAAGAGACTCTCCTTGAATATAATAGAATCTAGATTAATTGATTTACAGAATAGGAGCGTGAAGAATAATGTTATTATCTGAGGCCAGAGAACAGTATCAATTAGATAAAAAAATTGAGGGATATTCACCTCTGACTTTAAAAACATCTTGTTTTCAATATAATCTCTTATTGCGTTATATTGGTGACATTAACATGAGTGAATTTACTACAGAAAAACTAAAGGGCTACTTAATTGAAGCAGGAGAACACTTAAAGCCATCTAGTTTAGGACATCGAGTTCGATGCATCAAATCACTTTTTAGATGGACACATGATGAAGGCTTTGTTCTTAAAAACCCTGCTGCTAAATTAAAAGAACCAAAGTTAGGCAAAAGAATCCCAAAATTCCTTTCAGAACTAGAGATTGAACATCTTAGGGAAGCATGTCATAACTCAATGGAGAATGCATTATTTGAATTTTTGTATTCTACTGGCTGCTGTATTGGGGAAGTCGTAAAACTGAATCGTGACGATATTAACTTCTCAACGAATTCTGTCATTGTACGTGGGAAAGGTGATAAAGAAAGGGAAGTATACTTTAATACTCGTTGTACCATTTGGTTAAAAAGGTATCTAGATGAAAGAAATGATGAGGAGCCTTGTTTGTTTATTACGGAAAGAAGGCCAAAAAGACGTATGAGTATTGATAACCTAAGATTTATTATCAAACGTATATCGAATCGTGGTGGGATTAAAAAGAGTATTCATCCTCATCAATTACGTCACAGCTATGCTACACATATGATTAACAACGGTGCGCCACTTGAAGTAATACAAAGCTTACTTGGTCATGAGAAGAGTGAAACCACGAGAATATATGCTCAGCTGAGCGGAAAGTTGAGACACGATTTTTATATTAAATATTTTTGAAAGCTACTGAAATTAATCTTTAATAAAAATCGAGGCGTGCATATATAAAGACATATCTATTTGAATAGGGCCATTTTCTGGAATAAAGCGATTGCTCAAATTACAGAATTTTGAAATAATTGTTATTAAGTTAAATGGCAGGATTTTAGAATATGACCGAAACATATTGTATATAAAAAAATTAACACTAGTTTCTTAATTCTTTTTATTGGGAGGAAGAGTCGGATGGAAATAAAATGGATAGGTGTTAGCGTCCTCACCGGATTCTTTCTACTGGAGCTTGGTGCAATGGCTGCGTTCAGTTACTGGGGTTATCATATCAAGACAGGGGCAGCGGTCAAAATTATACTCGCGGTTGCCACGCCACTAGTCATAGCCACTCTATGGGGTATGTTTCTCTCCCCGAAGGCGTCGCTCCCCATCTTCTCCTTCCCCATACGAACTACGCTTAAGCTGGTTGTGTTCATTGTTGCTTCCGCAGCTTTGTACGCAAGTGGGCAAAGCGCGTTCGCAGTTATTTTTCTGACGGTGTCCCTTCTTATCGTGGCAGCAGTCTTCATCTTGAAGCTTCATAAAGTAAATATGTGAAGTGGATTAGTCTAAAACCGAACTTCAATAATCGGGCGCTTTAATTGAGCAAGGATTACAAAAATCATCAAACTTTTTTATAAAAGGATGATTCAATTGAATATAGAAAAAGCGTGTTTTGATCAATCTTTTTTCAAAGCACGCTTTTTCTATTTGCTCTTTTATCAAGGTTTATTAGGTTAATTTAATCAAACTTTATTCAAAAGCTACAACAAAGCATATAAATTTCGTATCTATCCAACGAAGGAACAAAAAATATTAATTGTTAAAACCATTGGGTGCAATCGCTTTGTATTCAATTTCTTATTGAGCGAATGGGGCAGTTTATTTAAAGAAGTAAATCAAATCGTATAGGCTACAAAAAAGAAAGCAAACTAAAATCGTGGGTGCTGATGACGAAAAAACACAACTCCGCTATCTGTATATAGTGTATTTATTATAGTTGGCATCCTTGAAGGAATAACTAAATCAAGCTACAAGGGTGGTGAAAAAATGGCTAAAAATAAGAATAATCAATTGAAGAACAATAAAAATGCTGTACCAAAAGCAGATGTAGAATTTGCGGGAGAAAATGGACTTGAAAAAATCGCATTAAGAGCCCAAAAAAAATCAAAATAAGTAAACAATAGGGGGCAGTAAATCTGTCCCTTTGTTCCTCAAAATTAACATAGTTCTTCAAAAAAATAAGCATCTTTTGTTAGCATAAAACCAATGTATTGCAAAACCTGGAAAGTCCCCTCAGAAGTTCTGAAAGTACTTTCCATTCACATAATTAGTGTTATCGTAAGTCAATGTTATTGTTAGTTTGGATTCGACTTTTGTATAGTTGACGAAATTTGATGAAAGAGATAATTCTCCAAGGTAAGATATATCCCAGTGCTACAGTCATAAATAGTGCTGCTTCTGTTTCTGGACCTAGCCATTTTAAATAATCATGAAGTAAAAAACGGATAATAAGTACGATGAGAAAGGTAATAATAAAGCTCTTGTTTCTTACAGCATAAATATGCTGATCGAATCGGAGTTCATAGTGAGTGGTCCAAATAAGTGGAATTGACAAAAGAAATCCAAAGATAGCTGCACAAATCCATTCCCAGCCAGCGGCATGTGCTTTTGGATTTAAGATGATGTGAATGCAGGGGAGTAACAAAAATAGTATGGGTAAGAGAATGCGGGTTCCGTTTCCTTTAATAGGGCGGTACATTGCCAAAGTTCTACGCCATATGACTAACGCAGCAATTATGATCACAATAGAGTAAAACGAAGAAGAATCCATGATTTCACCTCGACACATAGAATATTTCAATTATATGGAAAGTACAGATGGTTGGATAGTGGTATTCATCCTGATTGGGGAAATATAACATTAATTTGTGATATCATATATAGGTATTTGCCAATACATACTATTGCAAGAGGTAAGCAAAGAGGCTTATCCCTTATGTATCAAGGATTACACCTTTTTTTCTTTTGAAAGATTTATAGAAAAAAACATACTTGTTTTATTAAGTATGCAGTCTCAGAATTGTCCTTATTTCCCATATAAAAATCGCATATTTGCTAGTTAGTTTAATACCTTTTGTAATGGAACAGCTGCAATCTAAAACTATGATTTGAGTACATGCAATATATACAATACCCCTGGCATATAGCTAAGAGCGTATAGCGCGCTTATAGCTAAACAACAAGTCCACTGCCAAAGTAGGGCTATTTTTTTCTGCCTTTTGTGGTAATATCGGTGTTGCCGTTTCACGCATTAGTTTATATTTAAGCTGTGCAGTGATAATAAAGCTGTTTAATTGTAAACGTAAAAGAGCGATATCCTAAAAACTACGATAGACGGTATAATAAAAGCAATATATATAGAAATACGTTTGCTTTCGAAAGGGAGTACATATATAAAACAATTCGATTTGGCAAGATTGAGTAATCATACACCGTTATGCCTCCTTTAACGAGAACGTCTGTTCTTATTGTGCGCGAATGTACGTTCTTTTATGAAGTGGTTTTTGTAAAAAAATAAAACTGACTCTAGTTAGCCAGTTTTTACATATCCCAAAAGTCGGTGGATTTAACATTGGGTTTTATTTGCCTAATAACTTTTAAAATCTTTTTCATTACAGTTGGACTAGGTATGTATTCTTTATCATTGCACGCCTTTGAAACTGTAGGACGACTTAATTTCGCGGTCTTTTCTAAATCATTTTGGCTGAGGCCATTCCGATCTAAAAAATCACCTAATTTCGTTCGGTTTTTCCCTCCAAATTTCCAAAACACTTAAATCCCTCCTGAACCTATTTTCAACATTGTGGACATAAATGTAAAAAACTATTCGCATAGACGGCAAAAGTTTTTTACATAATGTACAAGCTGTCCACAATATGATGTATCAAAGCAGCTACCACGGTATTTATTAAGATAGAAGAATACGAGGTTACCAAAGTAAGTTGCGAATGATTACCACAGTATTTATCAAGATTTCTACCAAGGTAAAACTACCACGGTATTAAGTAGATGAAGCTATGTAATATCTACATTCTAAATTCTGTTTATAAAGGGGGTATTTAAATGCGTGCTAGGAAGGAAACAATTCCTTTTCGCGAGTTTATGGATCGGTCATACAAAGATAAAGAAAAGAAAATTCGTAAATACAATTCATTAAGTCCTTTCGCATTCCTTCATATGTCGGATCAGGTATTACATACTTACATTGCATTAGGAGTTATGGGAACGATTTTAATCGGAGCAGTCATGTTAGAAAAATACTTGGTGCGACATGACTATATATCAGCAGCTAAATTTGTAAGCGAAGGTATTTATCACGGCACGCGAATTAGTGGAGTTTGCTTGATTGGATATATATTTGTTCGTATCGTAATCATGTTTTAAGGAGGGAAGGGAGTAATGGGGATTATAAAGGAGTGGCTTCGTACGCAAAGGTTAAGGAATCAGCTTATGGAGGTGTTCGGAAAAGCAGGTCTATATACGGAACATCAAACGCGTGGGGGCAAAGTGCCTATTTATCCAAAGGTACATAATGTTTCTTCTTCAGCAGAAAGCGTGAGGTATGTTTTTACCATACCAAACGGATTAGATCCACAGAAGATTGAAAAGAAGTGGTTTTGTTTTCAGCAAATATTAGGACGGAATATTATGATTGAAGGGGATGTGAAAAAGTTTGTACTACATGTATTCCGTTCAGATGCTGGACTAAAACCATACAATTACTGTTATAAAGAATGGCAGCCATTATTAAAAGAATACCGTCTTCCTGTTGTGGTTGGCCGGGATCAATTCGGAAAAACGATTACGTACGATATGGTTGATTCCAATACACCACACTTATTAATAGCAGGGGAAACGGGAAGCGGGAAAAGTAGTATGGTACGTGTTGTACTATCCACACTCATTCAATATATGTCTCCTGATACGTTGCATTTGTATCTTGGAGATTTAAAAAACTCTGAATTTCATTTCTTGCGTAGAGTGAAGCATGTAAAAGAAGTTTGTATGGAAGAAATTGAAATGAAAATAATGCTTCAAAAGGTGTGGAAGGAAATTAGAGAACGAAGAAAACTTATGGAAGAATATGAAGTTGATCATATTGATGCGTACAACAAATTAAATCCTAATCATCAAAAACCATATATTCTACTTGCTATCGATGAAGTGGCTATGCTTAAAGATGAAAAAGAGTGTATGACTACGATTGAAAAGATTTCAGCAGTCGGCCGATCACTTGGAGTTTTTCTTATGCTTAGTATGCAGCGGCCAGATGCGAAAGTGTTAGATGGTAAGTTAAAGCTCAATATGACCGTAAGAATCGGCTTTAAATGTGATAGTGCGATTAATAGTAATATCATGGGTACTCCTGGTTCAGAGCATTTAGAGCAATCAGGCCAAATGATTTTAAAACGAAATGGATTAAAGAAAGTGCAAGCCCCTTATTTGGAATTAAGTAAGGCGAAACAGATTGTTGAAACATATCGCATGTCTAAAGAGGAGAAAATACCCCAGAATTCATCGCAAGAAGAAATTCCGTTATTTGGGGTGTTAGATGATGAAGAGTAGAGATAAAGGAATTTTGAATGATTTGAAGCGATTTAGATGCATGTCCCGTGACGATATTATTGACTTGCATTTTCAAGGCTTAAAGAATGCGGTAACTTGTTGTAATACGGTTATGAAACGATTAAGAAGAGACGGCTATGTTGATGCTAAGGTATTGCAGCACCCATACATTTATTTTCCGCAGCCAAGTTCTATCAGAAAGACAAGTCAAAAAATTCCTCATTTCCTTGGTATTGTGGACGTATACAAACAACTCGTTCATTATGAAAATCCTAAACTATTTGAAGTTGAACCAAAGTATGGGAAAGAATATATGGAGCCGGATGCTTTTACAATATGGCGTAGATCGCCATTCTTTATTGAATTTCAAAAGTCAGTGTACAGTAAAAAGATAATGCAAGATAAGATAAACAGATACGAGTTATACTTCCATAGCCAAGAATGGCACAATGAATCCTGGCAACCGAAAGGTTCTAAATTCTTTCCTTCAATCCTTATCATTACTGACAAACATTACGACGTTCAATCTCCTTATTTACGTATATTCCAGGCGAATTCTATAGAAAGTTTTATGAATAATTTAGCGGTGAAATCATAAAGAAAGCCTGCATAGTGCAGAGCTTTTTTCTTTTCAATAATATATTAAGTCATGTGTGATGATGATTGTTAGAATGCAGTAAATGAGCAAAGTAAATTTAAAGTAAGTTATGAACTAGTAATAAAGTATATTAAAAAGATAGGATAAAACTTCTTATAGAATGATATCTCCATAATTAATAACTTGTATGATAACCTCTCGATTATCACTATATCCATTCATATCTACAACTTGTCCCACATATTCGTTTGTACCAATATCTTTTTAAAGTGCTCTAAAAATGCACTTTATCTTTTCTTTATTTTATCTTTATCTTATCTTTAAATTTCTATATTAAACTTTAAACCTAAAAGAAATAAATTTGAGTCTGAAAGGGGTAGAGAAATAGATGATTATTATATATTTTGTAAATAACCAACCGCCATTGAAAAATTGAATTTCTTATACGAGGAGAAATATATGAAGGATATGAGTAAAAAACAAATTATTAAAGTATTCCTTATTAGTATTTTAGGTTTAGGAACAATGCTTGGAATACTATATATTAATCATAAAACTAATGTTCAACAAAATAAAGCGCTCGCTACCGAAAAACGTGTATTGCAATATGAACCTACCTTGAAAAAAGAATTAGAAAAATATAATTTAGGAGGGAAAACAGCAGTTTTATTAGGAATTATGTACCAAGAGAGTAGAGGTGAGGGAAACGACCCTATGCAGTCATCTGAATCACTTGGATTAAAGCCAAATGAAATTCAAGAGACAAGCTTGAGCATTGAACAAGGGGTAAAACACTTTGCTAAAATGTACAAATATGGAACGGAAAAAGATGTTAGCATGGATGCAATTATTCAAAGCTATAATATGGGACCAGGGTATATTGATTTTATTGCCAGTCAAGAAGTTAAACAACACTCGGAAGATTCGGCTAAAAAGTTTTCTAAGATGAAAGTTGATCAAAATCCAGCGATGTACACTTGTGGTGGAAATAAAAATAATTTTAGGTATCCATATTGTTATGGTGATTTCACATATGCCACAAAGGTGAATGAAAAAACAAAACTTATTGAAGAACTTCTTCGAAATGTACATAACTCTTCTAAATAAGCTGCAGAATGAAATATAATGATACCGTCAGTTATCAGCAATAAAATATTAGAATATAACTTATATTTTAGGTAATTATATTTATCAATGTGACGGTATCCTATATGAAAAATCTCGATCTTATTTCTATAGGATGAAATAAGATCGAGACTCTTTTGTTGTTTACTTGATGGATAATGGAATGGTAACCAAAAATTGTACGCCTTGTTTGGTATTATTCATAGAATACGTGATAGAAAGAGATTCGAAAATTTGTTTTACAATATATAATCCTAAGCCACTCCCTCCAGTATTTCGATTTCTTGACTTTTCGATTCGATAAAAGGGTTCGAATATATGTTGTATATTCTCTTCTTTAATTTCGACACCTGTATTAAGGACTTGCATTTCGATATAGTTTTGCTTAGATTTTTGGCTTAACTTTATATAGACCTTTTCGTTAAGTGGTGAATACATAATTGCATTATGAATGATGTTTTTACAAGCTTTTTCTAAAAGAACACAATCCGTATAAACAAAAATGTCAGAATCGACTTCTTTTATTATTTGAATGTCTTTTTGAGAAGCAAAAAATTCGAGGTCTTTTGTGATTGTACCTATTAACTTCGAAAGATTTACTTCTTCTACTTGTGGTTTAAAGGTATGTTGTTCTAGTTTTGATGTGCTTAAAATTTCGCGAACCAGTTGTTCCATACTTCCAATTATTTGATGATTTTTCTTTAAATATTGGTCACGATTTTGATAAGGGCCGATATTATATATCATCCCCTCTAAGTAACCTTTCATAACAGTAAGAGGAGTTTTTAATTCATGTGCTACAATAGCAAAGAATTCCCTTCGCTTTGCCTCTATTTCTCTTTCTTTTTCAATATCGCTTTTCAATTGATGATTCGCTTTTTGTAAATCAAAAATTGCCTGTTGTAAATTTATGGACATATCATTCAAGCTATTGGACAATTCCCCTAATTCATCCATAGAACGAACCTCAATTTTTTCGGAGAAATCCAAGTTTGCCATCTTTTGTGCACCTTCATTAATATAAATAAGTGGTTTAGTAATAAATCTTGAATAGAGATAAGCACTTCCTAAACCAATAACCAGTACAATGATACTAATATAGGGTAGAAAACGTACCAAGACCTGTGAAGCTTCATCGATCGGTTGAAATGTTGCGAACACCACAAGCGTTAAGTTAACATCTTGGAATTGTATTGGCTTGGTAGCCTCATATGAATTACGAGATTGAGCCAAACCCTTTATTGGTACTGTTGTAACAAAACCTTTTGCTGGAGTACCCCCCTGAACAGTACTCCCCTGAACAGTACCCCCTTGAATAGTACTTTGAAGAAAAGGATAATAAATAACCCTTCCCTCATTATCTTGAAGATATATCACTGCATTATTTTTTTGTGCGTATTCATCAACAAGTGGTGTTGCATTTTGAAGCGTAAGATCTTTAGATTTATCAATTATTTCTTCGATTCCCGTTTGAAGCTGATCTGTTTTGTATTTCTCATAAAATTTAGGGAGAAAGAAGTATAAAGTTACATAAATTAAGGTTGCAAAGGCTAACAAAATGAGGGATGTAGTCATAAAGAGTTTATAGGTAATTCTCTTCATCTTCATGATCTTTACAATCCTATTCATCGATTTTATAACCAATGCCCTTTACTGTTTTAATGTAGGGTATATCTAATTTTTTTCGTATGTTTTTCATATGCGTATCAATCATTCGTGTGTCTCCGGCATACTCATATCCCCAAATTTTTTCTACGATATTTTCTCTTGTGAGTACCTTTTTTTCATTTTGAAGTAGTAGTTGCAAAATTTCGAATTCTTTTGTCGTTAGGGGAACCTCAACTTTATTTACATATACTTTATATGCATCGCCATCGACATGTAGTTCTCTAAATACAAAATGATTATCCGTACTTTGATTATTACTTCTTCTCAGTACTGCTTCGACTCGTCTCATCAAAACATGAAAAGAAAAAGGTTTCGTAATATAATCATCGATTCCAAGATCAAATCCTTTCATTTGATCTTGTTCTTCTTCTAGCGCAGTTAGCATAATAATTGGTATATTTGACTGACTTCGAATCATTTTGGCAACTTCAAATCCATTCAGGTTTGGCATCATCACATCTAGAAGAATTAAATCGAAGGACTGCTTATTAAATTGTTTCATGCCCTCTAATCCATCTGATGCAACTATAACTTTATATTGTTGTGTCATTAAAAATTGTTTGATTAATTCTTGTATTTCTTGATCATCTTCTACCACCAGAATGTGATAGTTCTTCATAATATCACCTCTTGTAGTCATTATAACCTTCCAATCTGGAGTTGATGTGGAGACGTATTAGAAACACGATAAAAACTTCACAAGAAAACTACATGTATTTCAAATCAGCTCCAGATGCATGAGATAGGTTATATACATAACAAGACAGAGGGAGGTAATCAAGATGTCACTGGAAGCAAACATCATTCTTTCTTTATTAGATGTACAACTGTGGATGGCCACTCATTCGAATAATGGTCGCATAAAAGAGAAAAAACAAAAATTGAAATTAGCGCCGTGCTTAAATAAATACACAAGTGTAAATAAAAGAAAACTATATAAGTCTAGTGAACAAAAATAGAGAGGATCAAATTGATTCTTTTTTTTGCATTCAATAACTAGGTACTGAAAATCTTTACTATAACTCTAGATTAACTCCATATAGAATACAGATTAGGTTTGTATGCTACATGTATCAAATAGAAAGGAATGATACATGATGTTGACGACATACACAATCTATCAATTTTTATCCCTTCCTTCTTATTTACACGCAAACCTATTACCATCCATTCTCACGAGAATGCTAGGCTCTAAGTTTATAACAAAAGAGTAAAGAATCTAATTGAGGTTATGATTCCTTCTTGCTGCTTTGTGCCAATACCCGTATAACATGCTATGTACATTGAATAATTGATTTGATGAGAGCCGAATAGGCTCTTTTTTTTAGAGATCAGCTCGAGGTGGGTTTGAATATCGTCATACATGTATTTATGGAAAAATTCAAATATAATGTTACCCCTACGAAAAAACAGTTGATTTATATCTGAACCATGCCTAAAGGTGAAATTTTTTTTGAAATGGTGATTCCTAAATGTCACATTCATACATCGTAATTCAAATGTGAAGATAAAAATATTCAATTGAAATTAAAGGAGAAAGGGATGTTCACAATGGGACATTATGATACAAATCAAACAGAAAACAATAGGAATAAAGCCTATAAAAAAACAGGGTATTTTTTCACAGGAATAATTGGTGCAATGATTGGTGTAATTACCATTGGATTGACCATCCCTTATATAAATGAAATCAAAGGAAATGCAGACCAATCTCCTAAACATAACGAAGTAAATCAGGTTACGCCGACCTCTTACAAACCAGAAGATGTGAGCAACCTTCAAAATATGATTGAATCTGCAAAAGAAGTTGTCGTAGGTGTCATTAACTATAAACAAAATACAGATGCATTTAATACGCAAGATCAATCAGAAGAAGCAGGTTCGGGATCAGGGGTCATATATAAAAAAAACGGTAATAAGGCTTTCATTGTTACAAATAATCATGTGATAGACGGTGCGAATAATGTAGAAGTGAAATTGAATAATGGTAAAAAGGTTCCCGCTAAAGTAGTAGGGACAGATCCATTATTAGATTTAGCGGTATTAGAAATTGACGGGACAGATGTAAAAAGAGTGGCAACACTTGGAGACTCAGAAAAAATTCGTACAGGGGAAACGGTAATAGCCATTGGGAATCCATTGGGGCTAGAAGGTACTGTAACAAAGGGGATTATTAGTAGCAAGGAACGAGAAATACCTGTTAGTACACTTGGAAATCAACAAGTGGATTGGCAAGCACAGGTAATTCAAACAGATGCAGCTATTAATCCTGGGAATAGTGGAGGAGCTTTATTTAATGAACAGGGTGAAGTCATTGGAATTAATTCGAGTAAAATTGCACAACAAGCTGTTGAAGGAATTGGATTTGCAATCCCGATTCATATAGCCAAAACAATCCTAGGGTCTCTTGAAAAAGAGGGAACAGTTAAACGTCCAATGATGGGTGTACAGTTATTAGATGTAGAGAAAATGACAGATTCTGCACGTAATCAATTAAAATTACCAAAAGAGATATCAAATGCTGCCGTGTTGGGGAATATCTCAAATCAATCACCAGCAGAAAAGGGCGGCTTACAACAGTATGATGTTGTGATTGCATTGGATGAACAAAAAATAGAAAATGTCGTTCAATTCCGTAAATATTTATATGAAAAGAAAAAATTGGGAGATACAATTAAAGTAACCGTTTATCGAAATGGTGAAAAACTAACAAAAACCGTGAAATTAATGGAACAAACACGTACCGCTTAACAGCCACCTTTCGGTGGTTTTTTCTATTTTACTAGTTTTATATGTACGATCATTCCATTCGTCCTCACTCCACATTAATGGACTGGCTCTCTACCAATATTCAAAATCGATTGCGTATTCTAATTTGTGTTCCAGTTTTTCTTGCTAAGGTCAATGAATAAGTACACATAAACTCCATATATCTCTAGATAAACTACTGAGTAACTCCATACAAACTCTAGATAGCGTATATAGAATAACAGCTATCAAGGAGGTTAGGAAAAATGAATTTTATAAAACGCGCAATTCTCAGTATGAAAAAAAGAATAGGAACATCATTAATTTTGATGGCAGTCTTCCTGATTGTTACAAATTTAGTGCTGGCAGGATTCACAATCCAAAATGCATCAAAAAAAGCTGCTGATGCAGCAAGAAAAAAACTAGGTGCAGATGTTACTTTAGGTCTTGATTTTGACAAATTAGGTCAACAAGCTAGGGAAACTGGCGAGATGCCTAAGCCGCCGAAGCTCAACACAAAAGAAGCAGACCAATTAGCGAAGTCCAAGCATGTAAAAGACTATAATTATATAACCAATAATTTCGGAATTGCGGATGGGTTTAAATTAGTAGGAGCTTCAGAAGGAGAAGGAAAAGGAAAAGGTAACGTTGCAATGGTGGGAGGATCAGGTTCAGGTTCAGAAATAGATATGAATTCTTCTCTTATGATAGAAGGAGTTCGCAAGACTTTATTACAAGAAAGTTTTAAAAATGGAAAAAGTAAAATCGTTGATGGAAAACCAATTACAGAACAGATGCAAGATCAGAATGTAGCTTTAATGGAAAAACGATTAGCGGAACAAAACAATTTGAAAGTAGGAGATAAAGTTAAAATTCAATCAGGGGATAAGAAGGAAACTCTTGAAATTGAAATTATCGGTATTTACGAAACGAATGAGCAACCAATGGGTCAAAATCCCCCTCCTATGATGAATCCAGCTAATAAACTATATATGCCTTACTCTACTTTGAAAAAATTAGAAACAGATGAAGGTATGAGTAGTAGTATTCAAGTTGTGTACTTATTGAACGATCCACAAGACATTGATGCATTTAAAAAAGAAGCAAAAAAATCTGAAATTGATTTTAATTATTTTAAGTTAGATGCACAAGATTCATTGTACAAACAAATGATTGGTCCTATCGAAAATATCGCTTCTACGTCTCAAATGATTATCTATATAGTATCTATTGCAGGTGCGATTATCTTAGGATTAATCATTATGTTATCAATTAAAGCACGTCGTAAGGAAATGGGGATTTTATTATCTATTGGAGAGAAAAAATGGAAACTGATGGCGCAGTTCGTAGTAGAAGTAGTATGTATCGCTATTTTAGCGTTTGGATTATCCCTAACAACAGGGGCTAAAGTTTCTAAATTTATAGGGGATAATTTACTTTCGGGTGAAATTGCTACAGCAAGCGAAGAAAAAGACAATTCACAAAATGGTAGTGTAATGATGGTTGGAGCTGGTGGTACTCCACAAAACCAAAACGAAGATCCAATTGATAAAATTGATGTAAGTGTAACGGGAGAAGATGTAGGGAAAATGGGGGGAATTGGACTAGCTATTGCTATATTAGCAACGCTTCTTCCAGCATTATCTATTCTACGCTTAAATCCAAAACAAATTCTTTTAAAAGATGAATAAGGAGGCTCGATATGGAGACGATTTTACAATTTAAAAACTTAGATTATTATTATGAAAGTAACGGGAAAAAAGTAACGATACTAGATAATGTTAATTTTTCTTTTCAAAAAGGGCATTTTTACACGATTTTAGGGCCCTCTGGATCTGGCAAAACCACAACTCTTAGCTTAGGTTATGGGCTGGACATACCTAAAAACGGTTATGTACTATATAATGGCAAGGATATTCGAAAAATTGGTTTGGATCGATACCGTAATCAAAATGTATCCGTAATTTTCCAATCGTATAATTTGATTACCTATATGACCGCTCTTCAGAATGTACTAACGGCAATGGAAATTACAGGTGTGAAGGTACAAAATAAAAAAGCAAGAGCATTAGAATTATTAGAGAAGGTAGGGCTCACAGAAGTAGAAGCGAAACGAAATGTCTTGCAACTAAGTGGTGGACAACAACAACGTGTAGCAATTGCTCGAGCACTATCTTGCAATGTCGATTTACTTATTGCTGATGAGCCAACAGGAAACCTTGATGGAGAAACAGCAAATGAAATTATTGAGTTGTTTCAGGAGCTCGCTCATCAAGAGGATAAATGTGTAATTGTAGTTACGCATTCACAAGAAGTTGCAAAAAAATCGGATCGAGCAGTTTATTTAAGGAAAAAGAAGTTAGTAGTAAACGAAATTAATAATAGTTAAGAAAAAAGCTAATTTCGTTCTTAATTCACATAATTTTCAAAATTAAAATTTATGGCTGTTAATATTTGTTATATAATATATTTGTCAAAGCATTACCCCAGTAGTTTCTATGATGAATCTGTAAGATAGTTTGTCTCGTATATTCACCTGAAACTAAAAAGAACTTGTAGAGATTCCTACAAGTTCTTTTTGTTTTAACGAATTCCTCGAAAGAATTCTCCTTCTTTAAGCGCGTGAAGGGCGTAGCCAAAAGGCTTTGCTTTTTATTTTGCCTCTGATAAAAACATATTGAAAAAAGACACCTTAATGCGTCTTTTTTTTGATCTTTTTACATATTTTTCTGGAAATAGAGCATGATATTACCAAATTCAATGGAGGTGTGTAAGAAATGCAAATTCGCGAAAATAATAATTCAAACGAGATTTTGGTAGGAGCTGCAGCAAGTGCAATTGAACAAATGAAGTATGAAATTGCTCAGGAGTTTGGTGTTACACTTGGACCGGATTCAACAGCACGAGCGAATGGTTCAGTAGGTGGAGAAATTACCAAACGTTTAGTGCGTATGGCGCAAGAGCAATTATCTGGTCAATATAAAATTCACTAAAGTTAAAGGTATATCCCATTGAAGGGATATACCTTTTTAATTTTTTGAAAGAGGATAATGAAATTTTGATTGTTAGTTAAGCTTTGAAACTGCAAATTTAGCTGTGAAATTCATCTTCTTCATGTACGAAGAATTTGCACCTGCTTGAAATTGTACAGAAATATTACCATCTTTTTGTGCTTTGAATACGCGACCATATGGTGAATTAGCATTGTAGGTGCCAATTATTTGATTATCTGCATCAAAGACCGTATAAGAAATTGGAAACCCAGAATTTTGTACAAAGACTGTAAGTTCTTCTCCTTTATTGAGATTAAATGTTTCCTTTTGAGACACTTCGTAAGAACTCATAGAGTAATATTTTGTAACTTCTTGAATTTCTAAATTTGTAGTTGCTGCACTCGCTTTTGGTGCCTCTGCTCCTGGTAAGTTCATACCTGATAGTACTGCAATTCCTAGTGCCCCTGCTAAAATAACTTTTTTCATAATGCTAGTTCCTCCTTTAATATATTGTGAGATTTGAAAAGGAAGTGAAAATATCACCTCCTGAAACCATTATAGTTACAATGAGAATGATTTTCAATAAATGCCGATATGTAATTTTGCATACATAAGCGATATAAGGTATTCGGTTCTGGTGCAAAAACTATAAGATTTATGTAACTAATCTCTGAAACTTAGACATACTGATACTAGTACTCTAAAAAAAGACGTGATCAGTATGGAAAAGCAAAACCTATTCAAGAGGAAACATTATCAGCCTGAACTAATCTTATTAACAGTAAGGTGGTACCTACAGTACAATTTGAGCTTCCGTAACCTGGTGGAAATGATGGAGGAAAGAGGAGTATCCATTGCTCATACAACGATTATGCGCTGGGTTCATCAATATGGACCTCAATTAGAAGAGAAAGTACGACATCATCTAAAATCAACAAATGATTCATGGAGAGGCGATGAAACCTATATTAAAGTAAAAGGGCAATGGATGTACTTATATCGTGTGGTTGATTCAGAGGGCAATACAATTGATTTTTATCTAAGTAAATCAAGAGATAAACAAGCCGCCAAGTGTTTTTTCAAGAAAGCCCTGGCTTTTCCATACGTTTCTAAACCTCGCGTGATAACAGTAGATAAGAACCTTGCCTATCCTGTAGCAATTCAAGCGTTGAAAGAAGGCATAAAGCTAAGACAAGTTAGATATCTCAAGAATATAGTGGAACAAGATCATCGTTTTATTAAGAAACGTGTGCGTTCTATGTTAGGGTTCAAGTCTTTTGGCACAGCTATATCCATTCTTGCAGGAGTAAAAGTCATGCATATGATTAAAAAAGAACAGATTGATTTACGGGATCAGTCTGTTCAAAAACAGAAAGAATTCATCCGTCAATTGTTTGGGCTAACACATAAAATACAATTCCGCTCGAAATATATGCGCTATAGTCTCTTTTATTTTATCTTTGCACCAGAACCTATCAAGGGGGATTCATATGGAGAAGTGCTTCACAGTCAATAAGTCAGATTGAAGGGAAAATAAATGGGGGGATTTTTGCTTCACTTTCATTTGTTAGTTTAATAATGATATGTGGTTATTGCATTTATAACACCTAAATTAAATACCTTTATTATCTGATTTCATGTGATCAAAAAAGAATAGATTGATTTATTGGACCAGTCTATTCAAAATTAGAAAGAATTTATTCATCAATTGTTTGGACGAGTGGCGTAAGTGCAACTCTGTTAGGGGTATATACTTTACTCTCTTTTATTTTTGCACCAGAACCACCACCAAAATTATCTTTTACAGTTGAAGTTTTCCAAATAATAAGTTACATTTTTAAAGTTCAAGCAACTTTATGACAGTGCAAAAAGGGGAGAAATATTGTTATTATGCAAAAAATGAAATGGAAGAACTATGTATGTTATTTTGTTATTCTTATGCTTCTTGTAACAGCAGTAACAGTCAAACCAGCTATCTCTAAAGCTGAGGAATCTGATGTTAATATTACATTATTGGGTACTGCAGATATTCATGGTAGATTTATGCCTTGGGATTATGCGCTTGATGGTGCAAATATGAGTGGAAGTTTAACGCAGCTTTATACGGTTATAAAGAAGATACGTCAAGAAAATCCCAATACCATATTAGTAGATGCTGGGGATACAATTCAAGGAAACTCAGTAGAATTATTCAATGATAAGCCACAATCGCCAATGATGGTAGCGATGAATGCAATGGGATATGATGCTTGGGCATTTGGAAATCATGAATTCAACTTTGGATTAGATACATTGAAAAAAGTTAGTGAGCAATATAAGGGGAAGACGTTAGCAGGAAATATTTATAAGGAAAATGGAGAGCGTTTTCTTCCTGCATATACGATTGTTGAAAAAGGTGGAATTAAAGTCGGGATTATTGGCATGAATACACCAATGATTAGTGATTTTGAAAAAGGGACAGATCATTTGGATGGTTTAGTGGTGAAAAATCCAGTAGAAGAGACAAAAAAGGCAATTAAAGAATTAGAAGGTAAAGTAGATGTAATGGTAGGAGTTATGCATATGGGCCTCGAAAATGAGAATGGCATCCCTGGTACTGGGGTTCAAGATATTGCGAATGCTTGCCCCGAACTTAGCGCTATTTTTGCAGCTCATATGCATAAACTTGTAAAAAAAGAGGTTGTAAATGGCGTAATTATTACAGAACCAGATAAATATGGAACACATATCTCACGTATTGACCTTACTTTTACAAAGCAAGATGGAAAGTCGGTTTTAAAAAATAAAACAGCTACCGCTATACCTGTAAAAAATGCTGATGGAACAACTGTATTATCTGATCCTACACTTGAAGAAACATTAACTCCTTTTCACGAGTATGCGAGAGGAGATGCAAATGTTGTAGTCGCTCAATTAAAGGGTAGAAATCTAGTTCCTGAAAATGAAATAAAAGGTATTCCAAGTGTGCAAATTCAAGAGACACCTTTATCAGATTTCTTTCATGAAGTCATGCTCTATTACAGCAAAGCAGATGTAGTAGCCCATCAAATTGATAACGATTATGCCCGTTTGGATGTAGGTCCTATTAAAAAGAAAGATATTGCATACAATTACCAATATGCTTTGGGAGAAATTACAGTATATAAGATAACTGGGAAAGATTTAAAAGACTACATGGAATGGGCGGCAGGGTATTTTAACTCATCTCGTGCCGGAGATGTAACAGTTAGCTTTGATAAAACCCGCCGTGCGTCTAAATACAGTACGAACGATTTCTTTGGGGGCGTAAAATACGAAATTGATTTAACAAAACCATATGGAAGTAGAATTACAAATTTAAGATCTATTCGTACAAATAAACCAATCGAAATGAACGATGTTATGACGCTGGGAATGAATGCATATAGAATGGAGGCTCTTCAGGCAAAAGGAGGAGCTTTAGAGGGACGTAAGTTTGAACAAATTTGGTCATCTAAACAAGAGAATGCATTCGGAGAAACAGGTGGAACCATCCGTAACCTTGCTATTACATATTTAAAAGAAGTAAAGAAGGGTGTATACACGCCAAAAGTTATGCATAATTGGAAAATTACTGGTGTAGATACACATTCTTCAGAGCATAAAGCTGTAGTAGATCTTGTAAATAAAGGGATTTTAGAAATTCCCAAAACAGAAGATGGAAAATATACAAATATAGCGTCTATAAATACTAAAGATTCAATTACAAAAGAAGAGATTGTAGTACTCTCTCAAAAAGCTAATATTAATCCGAATCAGTTTAATCGTGTAAAAACAAAAGGTGAATTTTACAAAAAACTTAATAGGATTACTAAAAAAATATAAGAAAAATGGTTCTGGTACAAAAAATCTATCAAACTTGGACATACGGATACTACTACTCCACAAAGGTGTTTGATCGGTATGGAAACAAAACATTTGTTTAAGTGCAAGCATTATTAACCTGACTTTATTTTGCTAACAGTGAGATGGTACAGCAAAAGTCATATGAAACTGCCTTTAAGGGCGGTTTCTTTGTATTTTCCGTAAAATTTGAGTTTACGATGTGTTTTTGAATTTTATAGACTGCGGCTTAATAGCTGCGGTCTTTTTTATAGAAGGACATTTTCAGGTGTGACGAATTTCTCTCACTCTTTATTTTTTTTATGACATTAGGAGAGGCTAGCCCCTCGCTCCATTTTCCCCCAGCCTTTACCTCATACTGGAAAACAAAGGGTATGGGTATACTTTCCTGTTTGATATTTGTTTTGTTTAAAATATGGTTCGTATAGGAAGCGAATAAGCTTCCTATACGAACCACATTACATATTAATAATTTAGAAGGTTTTAAAAATAAAGAGGTGGTTTTTAAATGTATAATGAGTCAATATATTATCCTTATATAAATTATGATCAATACTTCGATCGGCAATTCCCTGGTCCTCAGATTCCAGGTATACCTGGAATGCCAGGTTTTCCGGGTGAACCAGGTTTTCCGGGTGTACCAAGTTTTCCAGGACAGCAAAGTTCACAAGCTCCAACATCTCCCCCCCCATCGTTTATTCCTCAACAATCAACAGCTTCACCATTTGCTGTTGATCCAGGAGCAATTTCATTATGTTTATTTCGAAATACTTATATATGGCTTAGTAATGGTGAATAGTTTTGGTATTTCCCAATTTTTGTAGGACCAAGGACTGTTGCTGGTTTTAGATGGAACGGTAGGTTTTGGGTTATTTTTGGAATTGATACGAGAAGAATTATTTCATTTACATGTTTTTAAAAATTATAGAGTAACGATAGAGGTTTAATTATATAAACAAAAGAGGTATTTGAATGAAAAAATTTCAATCATTTGATGGTACAATAACTATGATTAACGATTTTGTAACAGGATCAAACGAAGATATAGGATGTAATAAATTAATGTCCGTAGATAATGGTTATGGGAATCTAATAAATTTTGTAGTGAAACCAAATACGTATTTTATCGACTATACAACGGTAGTAGTAAGAGATAAAGTAACTGGGTTTTACGATGCCAACGCTCCTGCTCCTCTTATTTTTCCACCACAATTTCAAGCGATTGTTATGGCAAAATATAAACCGCATCAAAATGTAAAAGTAGACTATTTTAATGAACAGTTGGAGAGTAGTGATGGAAAATTAAAATTAAATATTTCTCCTTCTACTCAAATTTTATTAACAAATGGTCAATTCTTTACAGGTAATCTTGTAAATCGAAATTTAATAGCTATTTATGGTTTTACGACAATGAGTATACCAGCTCAAACTACACCATATAAAATCATTGTTTTGTGTCAAAAGTGATTTCTATTCTAAAGGGTCTCTCGGTTTATCAAACTACAATCCATTGTAGAATCAAAAATTTTAGCCATCTTATTGACCAGAATCATAGGCATGTCAAGAGACGTTTTGCCAAATCTGCAGGATTTCAAAATCTTCGCCATGCTTCATGTACGATAAAAGGTATCGAGACTATATATCGACAGTAATATTAAGTTCTATTGGATTTTATATGTGGCCACATGGTTTTTCCCCTATTTTTGCTGCATCAAGTGAAAAAGCATTACGAAAAAATGCAATTTTAATGCCAATGTATCAATTAATTTTACTATTTGCCTATTTCGTTGGATTTGCTGCAACTGTCTAAACAAGCTTTTGATCCGTGGTTTGTAGGGGTAATTGGCGGAGCGGGAGTGTTAGCGGCACTAGTATCAAGTTCATTATTATTAATGGCAATATCAACATTGCTTGCCAAAAATATATATCAAGTATTTAATCCATTTGTAACGGAAAAGCAGCTTAGCAAATTGGTAAAATACTTAGTTCCGTTTATTTCTCTTGTTGGAATTTACTTGACCTTTAAAGGAGGGAATACCCTGTTTAGTCTAGCTCTAATTGCTTATAATTTCATTACACAACTCGCTCCAGCATTTTTTGCGAGTTTGATGAGAAAGAACTTTGTGACTAAACAAGGGGCGTTTGCTGGGATTATTACAGGCGGATTGTTAGTCTCAATTATGGACTTAGGAAACCTCGGCATTGGTAAAATATTCCCTGATTTTCCTCAGGTAATTAAAGATTTGAATGAAGGAATTATCGCTTTATTTGTGAATATTGTAGTTTTAGTAATAGTCAGTTTGATGACCAAAAATATTTCAAATGTTCATCAGGACAAGACAACTGTAAATATATCAAAAAAGTCCCTAAGTTAGATTGGGGACTTTTTTAGTGCTAGATAGATATAAGAGCGAAAACGTTAAGATAGTAAATATAATTCTGGTGCAAAAACTCTAGGGCGAATCTCTAAATCTTGGAAATACTTATAGTACTACTCTTTAAAAATCTTAGATTTATATTGCGATGTAACGATACCTATATGTAATTAAATACCTCTAGCAAACCCCTCCATTTATTACGAAAGGGGTTTGCTATTCACATAACTTATCATTTTCGGTAGTTAGGATATAGTTAAAACCGAATTGATAGAAACCTATTTTTGTACTGTATGCCATTTTACTACTGCTATACAGATAGGCTCAAGCTACGCTGGCGGTGCCCCGGATACCCATGAAGTGCCATTCCAGCGCCACCATGATCCATTCCAAAAGTACCAGGTTCCTTGGGACCATGCCCACCCTGTAAAAGCACCGGTATTAATATCGAATTCATACCAACTGGATCCAAGTTGTACCCAGCCCAACCAAGGTTTTCCATTAACAAAATAGTACCATTGCCCATTTGATTGAATCCAACCATTTGTATTAGAAGGAATAAGACCATTCATGGTCCAATCACAAGTCCAATTCTGTGTAAAATTATTATCATCTGAATTAGGGGCAAAACGTGCAAAATGAACGTGGGGTCCTGTTGTATTTCCTGAATTATCCACGTTTCCAAGGAAATCTCCTGCTTGGACTGTGGAACCCTTTACTAAATAACCAGCAGGATAAACATGAGCATACAAAGTGTAGTACCCATCACTACCTTTAATTGCTACACCATGAGCTTCCGGACATAATGATGGTTGATTAGTATTATCCCAACACGTAGTGTTTCGGTTGACATATACTACTGTGCCCGACTCTACAGCATAAACAGGTGTGCCATTGCCAACAAAGCCTGTTATTACCCCATTACTTACTTGCATCACTTGCCATTTGATACCGGAAAATCCTATATCTCTGGCTCCTTTATGATTTTCGCTACACTCAGTACCCACGACATAGACTGGCTGTGATATGTTAAAGGGAGTACGTTGATATTGATAAGGCATATTATTTATTCCACTCCTTTATTATGAAATGTTACATTCTGATAAAACAATTAAAAGATGCTTGTCCGTTTGTTTACTGTTATAAATACATTTTTGTTTAAAAAGACTAAAACGAATTTCCAGGCGGTGTAGTTGGCGGTGTAGTTGGTGGAGTAGTTGGTGGAGTAGTTGGTGGAGTAGTTGGTGGAGTAGTTGGTGGTGTAGTTGGCGGTGTATAGTAATTTACATTTACATTCACATTATTAACAAAAGGAATATAGTCCGTTTGTTTTTGGTTGTAGGAACGATCATTATAATCTTCATAATTGCGATTTCTATTTTTTCTTGGATTACGAGGATGAGGTTTAGGCATGTTTTAAACTAACCTCCTTTCATTCATAGAATAGCTTGTACAATATTAATAAATGCAGCTTGTCCATTCTTTGTAACGGTACTCGCCCAATTCTTGTATAAAATATTAAATTTAATATAACCCCACTTATTGGTAACCCAAAAAGCTCACTCCATATCTATTTGTATATAAGGAATGGGCTTTTTTCTATTAGGGATCACCATATCATTTCGGGGGAATTTTATCTTTTGAAATGATGCGAAATAAAAGATGCATGTGAAATTAGAATTTATGTGGAAGAGCATATAGAGAAAGAAGAAAATGAGTTTTATAAGAAAGAAAAAGAGTGAAAAAATCGTAATGGAAGAATAGAAAAAGGTTAAATCAGAGGGATGAAAATCTTATGAAGATGGTCAGAGAGATTCGAGATGCTAAACGTACTATCTCCAAAATTATCTTTTGTAGTTGAAGTTTTCCGAATAATAAGTTACATTTTTAAAGTTCAAGCAACTTTATGACAGTACAAAAAGGGGAGAAATATTGTTATTATGCAAAAAATGAAATGGAAGAACTTTGTATGTTATTTTGTTATTCTTATACTTCTTGTAACAGCAGTAACAATCAAACCAGCTATCTCTAAAGCTGAGGAACCTGATGTTAATATTATATTATTGGGTACTACAGATATTCATGGTAGATTTATGCCTTGGGATTATGCGCTTGATGGTGCAAATATGAGTGGAAGTTTAACGCAGCTTTATACGGTTATAAAGAAGATACGTCAAGAAAATCCCAATACCATATTAGTAGATGCTGGGGATACAATTCAAGGAAACTCAGTAGAATTATTCAATGATAAGCCACAATCGCCAATGATGGTAGCGATGAATGCAATGGGATATGATGCTTGGGCATTTGGAAATCATGAATTCAACTTTGGATTAGATACATTGAAAAAAGTTAGTGAGCAATATAAGGGAAAGACGTTAGCAGGAAACATTTATAAGAAAAATAGAGAGCGTTTTCTTCCTGCATATACGATTGTTGAAAAAGGTGGAATTATTGGCATGAATACATGACGAATGCTAGAAAAGATTACTTGGACAAAGTCTCAACTGAAATCATCAAAAACCACGATGTTATTGGTATAGAGGATTTGCAAGTATCTAATATGTTAAAGAATCATAAGTTAGCAAAAGCAATTAGTGAGGTATCATGGTCACAGTTTCGAGCCATGTTGGAATATAAGGCAAAATGGTACGGCAAACAAGTCATTGTCGTATCGAAAACATTTGCTTCAAGCCAATTATGTTCTTGTTGTGGATATCAAAACAAAGACGTTAAAAATCTAAACCTACGTAAATGGGACTGCCCTTCTTGTCGTACACACCATGATAGGGATATTAACGCAAGTATCAATCTAAAGAATGAAGCGATAAGGCTTCTAACCGCAAGGACTGTGGAGATAGCCTAATAAATTAGAGTTCGATAGAACTCTTTACTTAGGAATCCCCCTCTTCTAAACGAAGTGAAAGTGGGGGGAGTTCAATGGCTGTTCTCAATATCCTACATGTACACATACAGAGCCAATCAATACGTGAGCTGTGATGAAAATCCAGCTCTTTTTCCTTTTTTGAAAGAATGTATTAAAAAAATGAGGTTTGATGTAAAAACGACTTTTCAAATTTGTTTATTTTGCGTTCTGATGAAGAAGTTAATGCAATTGGTCTAATTCGTTATAAAAACGCATATGAAGGTATATACAGGCTTTACATGTGTTTTTAGGGTTTATAGGAAAAATAGAAAGGGTAGTCATTATTTACGACTTAACCCTTTCTCTACGAGCTGACGAATTGCTTCATTTTGATTCTCAGCTTATTTTCATGCATGGGGAAAGCTTGTTATAATAGTGGAGAATAACTTGGGTACAATTGATAATGAAATGGGGAAAGATGCTAGATGAAAGCAACCGGAGTGACTAGAAAAGTAGATGATTTAGGGCGTGTGGTAATTCCAAAGGAACTTAGAAATACGCTAGGTATTAAAGAAAAATCACCATTAGAGATCTTTGTAGAAGGTGAAGACATTGTTTTACAGAAGTATCAGCCTGGTGGTGTTTGTGCATTAACAGGAGAAATATCAAATCGGAACATATCATTAGCAAATGGTAAGATAGCATTAAGTCCAGAAGGTGCAGAATTATTAATAAAAGAAATAGAACAATACCTTGTAAAATAAGAGGCTCCTTTCAAGGGGCTTTTTTAGGATTAATATAGTAATTTCATGTATCGTAATATTTGTAAAAATATTTACTAAAAATAGAATCAATTCTATTCCTTTTTGTTGAAATTTAGTTAGTGTATATTTTCGTATCGGTTTTAGAAAAACAAAAGCTAGAAGAATTTATTGAATTCTCTGAACGGAAATTGCATGAGAAACATATGTGAAAAGGAAAAAATAATAAACAGGCTAGTTAGTCCATTATAAGGGCTAGCTGGCCTTTTTATTTACTAAAGTGAACCTTGATAAATGAAATAAATCTCGGCGGCCCCCACTAATCACTCTCACCTGAATACACTTTTAAGTGTTCCATTGCTATGGATATGGCATGTTTTTCTGTATCAATTAACGATAACCCCTGCTTAATAGGAGCCCAATACTCATATCCGTAATCCTCAAACCACGCAAATACTTCTGTAGTGTAAAAACCATCATTCTGTTTGGATTAACTGCTTAGCAGGTGATTCCGTTAGGACTTCTTGATTCTTTTTATTTATCATTTTTTTGCACCGGAACGGGTAGTTCACTAGAAGAGCTTATTTGCATCTATACCTTGATTTTATGTACAATAAAGATATAGATATTATCTGGAACAGAAAGAGGGAAACGATGTCTAATCCATTAGTAAATTTACGTATTGATTTTGCATTTAAACAGTTATTTGGAACAAATGGGAATGAGGACATTTTAATCGCTTTTTTAAATGCAATGTTAAAAAAATCTTTAGAAGCACCTATTGTTTCCCTACAGTTAGAAGATCCACATTTACATCGAGAACATGAAGAAGATAAATTATCGATTTTAGATATTTCGGCTACATTAGATATAGGAACAAAGGTAAATGTAGAAATACAGCTGAATAACAATCATGATATGATTAAACGCAGTTTGTATTATTGGGGAAGGTTGTACACTTCTCAATTGCAAAAGGGCATGCCATATAGTTCACTTCATAAAACGATTACAATTAACCTGTTAAACTTTGTGATGTTTCCTGAATATGAAGCATTTCATACAACAGGCATCCTTTGGAATCAGGAACAACAAAAGCTATTAAGTGATGATATAGAAGTTCATATAGTAGAGATTCCAAAGTTAATGCAGCAATGGCGCGAAGAGAAAGTCAATCCGTGGGAAGATTCATTTGTTCGTTGGTTATTATTATTACCTGCGAATGAAGATGAACATCTCACACAAACATTGGAGGATATTGCCATGAACCGAGATCCGATTTTACAAAAAGCAATGAATAAATGGGAACGTATGAGTCAAGATTCTTCTTTCCGTCAAGCATATGAAGCAAGAGAAAAGGCCTTAATGGATGAGGCAGCAAAATTTGCTCATGCAGAACAACAAGGAATTAAAAAGGGAATTAAAAAGGGAATTGAACAAGGTGTTGAGCAAGGAAAGATGCAACTCATTCGAGGCATGCATAAAAATGGTGTGTCTGTAGAAGATATTGCAAAGCTTACAGGATTACCAGAAATAGAAATACAACGATTTTTGCAGAGCTAGTTCTTAGAGAAAGCACTTTATCCAATAGAATGCTTTCTCTAACTCTGCCTGAAAAGAAGATGAGGTGTCTCAATCTTCTTTTTCGATTTCTGACAGGAGACTTCTTCCTCAAAAATATAAAGGTGTGAAACACCAATTTTAGGTGGGAGATGAATATCAGTAGGCGTAAGCCTTCTTCAAATAAAAACCTATTTGTCTCTTATCTTTAACTATACTTCTTTTCTAATTTTATTAGGTTTTTCTTCTGATTCGATAAGCCTATTGTAAAACTATTTGCTTTAATTACAATATCTCCCCTGTTACCTGTTGAAGTGACAGTTATCTTAGTCCTAAACAAACCTTTCTTAACTTTCACACTTTCTATATCCTTCATGTCTATACACTTTATATTACCAGTGAATTTACCACTCATTGATATTTCTAATACCATAAGTCTTTTATCGGTAAAACATATGATTAAATGCTCAAGGTCTGCCAATGCTCCAAGACCGTATGTAAAATACTCTGATGCTGATGGTGTTATATAGGAGTAGAAATAATAAAAGTAAGTTTCACCTTCTATTTTTAATTCTTCGAATAAATCGTCTAAGTACTTGTTTGTTAACATCTTAATCCCCCTGTCTTATTTGAGCCTAACAGTTACATTAGAAGTCTTTCATAGGAACACATCTTTTCTGTCACAATTATAAACATATCATCTGTAAACTCGTTCTTCCACAATAAACCAATATTTTAATTTACCTTTTTTATAAACAGTTAATCTTCTTTCAAAACGATTAAACTGTATTTCAAATCCACACCTAAATTTGGTCTGATAATTTTAAAAAATCTTCTTCTGTAGCAATCGGTTCTTTTTGAAATTCACTCATATATTCCAACTAGTTTCGTGATATATTTTGATTATATTTAAATTCAAGTAGATTCCAAATTAAAAAGAAATTGGTAATTACATTAGCCATTATTTGTATTATAGCAGGGGGATATATTGGAATGAAATATGTAGAAAAAAAGAACAAGAGGAACAGTTTTGGAAGGAACAAGAAGCACGAGTAGAAAAGTATATTCATTACAATGTAAAAGATGTGAAGTCTATAACACTTACAGAACATAAGGTAAGCCCAATGGGGATTCCTAGGTTAAAAGGGAATTATATCAAATAATAGGAAGTAACAATGGTAATAAAGGTGTTTTTGAATGGATTGTTGAGTCCAATGGTGATGTGAGCCACAGAAGATTCATTGAAAATGGTGTTATGACGGGTAAGCCAAATCAAATTCCAAAAAAGTAAGAGGTAAATAATATGAACTTAAAAGATTTAAAAAATAAACATATTAAGTATGACTGGAAGACTATTTTTGTAGGCGTCCAAGAAAATTATTTTAGTAAAGACGTCATTTCTGATTATGCGGTAGAATTGATGGATATGGGTGATGAAAGTGGGTTTGTTAGTGAACTTACATGGGGAGTATCTAGTGAAGATTTAGATAAGGTGATGTTAGAAATAAAAACTAATTATTTTCCTGAATTAGATGAAGAAAGTACAATGTTAGTAGAGGAGAATGGAAAACTAAGATTTGTTTGTTTATCTGAAATAAAAGAAAGATGTAAAGAAGATAATGAATTATTAAATGAAATTGCAGAGTTTTATGGAGATCATCACTACCCAGAAGATATGGTGAGTTTTGTTAATTATATGCCTCAAGAAGTCCCAACTACGAAAGAAGATATGATAAATAGGTTTGAAAAATTTTTAAAATTAGAGAGAGTGAGATTTAAATACTAATGTATGTAATAAGGGTGGGAATAGGTGAGATAACATTTTACTTACAAGGACCACTATGGATGTCATACTGTAAATATAAAAACAACCTAAAAAACTTGCAAACTTAATAAACTTAGAAAATATATAAATTTAAAGCACTTGATTGTCTATGAAAGGCACCGGGTGCTTTTTTAATTGATCAGTATGTTTTAATTACATAAATAGGTTAGTAATTTGGAAGAAGTAGCTTCCAAATTTAAAAGAATTCATAATGAATGCAAAGTGGGGGAAGTATTTTAAAGACTATCAAATCTGAGAGATAATGAATAATATGGTCACTATTTTAAGAGAGAAATAACCCGAGTTATGTTTATATTTTCGCTTAGCTCATGTTTTACCTCTCTTTGCTTATTTCTGGATGCCAAGAAATAGGCTTCTTTTATAACATTTTGAATGTATACTTTTGTTATATCAATAGAGGATATCAGGTAATTTGGTATGAAGTTAATGATGTAGGGGGAATGAAAGTAAACTAATATTTAATAGTTTACTTTCAAAAATATAAAAAGAATCCTGGAATTCCGTCATTCTTTTTGATAAATCAATAAGGTATATTATTTAATTATTGAAAAGGAACGTCGTATATAAACCATGTTCCATTTTTTTTATACATATGGAATTGAATGTTGGTACCTATCCATGGGGGCATATTAATAACTGCGGAATCCTTGTAATCTTCGTTTATTATTACAGATGATCTTGCAAATCTAAAAGATGATAGAATTGTTTTATGAAATTCGGGTGCTTCTTTTAAAAATTGTTTCTTTTCCTCGGTCATTTTTTCATCATTTTTATAGAAAAGATAAGTTATTTCATAATTTTTTTCTTGTATTGAATGTAGATATAATCTTACTATTGTTTTAGGTTTTTGCTCTTTTAGTGTATAAATATCTTGGGATTTTTGTAATTTATCATATAACTTTTGTTCTGTATAATTTAAATCTGCTAAATAAGGTGAAAGAGGAAATACAAACCAAAGAATAATAATTACTAAAATTAATAAACCTATTTTTTTCTTATTCATTAAAAGCCCCTCATTATATATATTGTCAATATAAGGATATATTAATGTATATAATACGGTTTTGCTAGGTTTTTTATTACAAATAGATTTTCTTTGTTTGCCTTTTAGTATTTATAGTTTTGAATAAGATTAATTATTTTTATGAATGTAAATTTAAAAGTAAAAGTTTACTTTCATAAATGATAACAATAATCTAAATATTAATAGATGAAAAAAATGGTAAATTAGGTTGAGAGTAATTGGAACAGAAAAAAATAGTAAACCAAATAGAATTAATGGACTACTTTAATATAGCAAAAGATTCATTACTTGCTATGGAAAAAGAGGGATTGCCGTTTAAAAGAATAGGAACTCGTGCGAAAGAGTATGATATAGAGCTAGTAAAAGAATGGCTTCAAATAATGAGAGAAGAAATTCATTCAATGGTAATCGGTCAGGAATATGATAATAAAGAAATTTCTAGGGTATATAAATGTGGGAATATGGGAGGGATGAGACGATCTAAAAAAACAAATACATTAGTTTTGTTCTCTGATCATACAAAAGGTATTTACGATGACCGCTGGGATAAGGATATATTATATTACACAGGGATGGGCCAAGAAGGAGATCAAGTTTTAGAAGGGAATCAAAATAAGACTCTATATGAATCTAGAGAAAATGGAGTAGATGTTTACTTATTTGAAGCATTTGAATCAGGAAAGCACATTTTTATGGAGCGAGTAGAGCTTGTAAATCAAGCTTTTCAAGAAATCCAAGAGGATACACAAGGAATGGATAGAAATGTATGGGTTTTTCCAATCCAGTTGTCTAATAAGCATGTAGTTATTTCTGAGAGTGTTATTGAAAATCGTCAAGAGGGGGAAAAGAAAAAAGCAAGAGAGTTAAGTTATAACAAATTAAAGGATCGAGCTACCAAGGTAGTATCTCATGGTAATAATAAACGCTTTACAAAAACTACAACATATCAACGAAATGAGTATGTAGCTGAGCTAGCTAAAAGGCGTGCACAAGGTATATGTGAGTTGTGTGAACAGCATGCTCCTTTCCAAGATAAAAAAGGGAATCCATACTTAGAAGCACATCATGTGAAATGGCTATCAGAGGGTGGAGAAGATTCAATTTATAATACTATTGGAGTATGTGCAAATTGTCATCGAAAGTTACATGTTGTAAATCTACATGAAGATGTTGCAAAATTAGAGAAAAAGCTGGCGCAATATAAGTAAGAAGACGAGATATAGAGAGTATATGTACTAAATAAGATGTGAAAGAAGTGACGATTCATGAAGAAAAAAGTATCGGTTGTTGGAGCGGTCATTTTTAATGAGAAGAATGAAATACTATGTGCATTACGTTCTCCTGCAATGTCATTACCGAACTATTGGGAATTTCCAGGTGGAAAAATTAATGAAGGGGAAATGCCGCAAGATGCATTGATACGTGAGATCAAAGAAGAACTAGGATGTTTAATTACTGTTGGTGAAAAAATAGAAGAAGTGGATCATGAGTATGAGAATATTATGGTTCATCTTGCTACTTATAAGGCATACATAGATTCCGGTATACCTAAAGCTCTTGAGCATGCCGAGTTGATATGGGTTCATGTTAATAATTTATTGGAGTTAAAGTGGGCCCCGGCGGATCTTCCAACCGTGGGAGTTTTATGTTTGAAGTTTAACAATTAAGGTCTGAAATAAGAAATAATGAGACAGATTTTTATAAGTTATAAACTGTTTTGAAAGTAGTTGTATGACTCCGGTGGCTCAGGTTCATGACCTCCACCCTGTCAAGGGAACTTCCCAGTGGACTGTAGAGGTTTGGGATCAGTAAAACTTATATGTATCAAGGCTCTCAAGTTATTATCCTCATTGAGAACCACTTCAGTTAGAGTTTCTTACGGAAAATACTAAAGGAGTTTTAATATTTGGTCAACCCTCTTTTGCTACGACCTCCACAGGTGTGACTTTCGAGTTGTACTTCTTAGGTATTTCTTGTTGGCACATGAATCAGCTGGAAAGTGGGATTTTTTCTTCATCTAAGTATTTATATATTTATCCTTTCGTTTCATAATTTTAATCGGGGAAGGAGATAAATTATGGCAATCCATATAACAATGAATAAAGAATTTGAAGATGGGGAAATAGTTGTATATCGATATTATCCATCTAAATCACCAGAAAAAGTTGGGAAAATGTATTTTCATAAAAAAGAGGAAATGTTTTATGATTTAGAACCTGTTCCAGAAGAATCCATCGGAACAAGAAAGCATTATTTTAATTGTGCAATTTCTAGGATAGTAATATGTCTTAGAAATGGTGGGGAATTTTTGGATGAAATGACATACGGAGTATAGGCAAACAGACGAATATATTAAAAAGCCGGCCCAAATAAAGAGCCGGTCTCTTTTCATTATGCTATTAAGTTGACATCACTTACCATAATACCGTACATATTCCCTTTCAAATTTAATGCTAATCAGTGGTCAAGGTAGATTGCCTCGTGTGCTCATGCGTAGAAATCTCCCCGAGGCAGGGGTTAGTAGGTGAAGCTGATAAGTTAAATACAAAAATAACGTGGTCAAGCACTTTTTGTAACGACCTCCACAGGTGTGGCTTTTGAGTTGGTACTCTCAAGGGAGATATTGTAAATGATTATTAACTAATAGATTCACTGAGACAGCAAACTAACAAGGTGTACTATTCAGACAAAACCTGTGAGCTAGTATTCGACAAAAGTAGGAGACTAAAATAGGTGCCGTCTCAGGTGGTATTGATAGGGGGGAATTGGGAATAAATAGAATAACTATTTATGAAAACTAAGAGGAGGAATATAAAATGTTTAAGTGGTTTACGAAGTGGGTTAACTGGCACGATGATCTAGATCAGGCAGCTATTGAGTTTTATATCGGTGACGATAGAGTCGTTCTCATAGGTGATGATGCAATGAACTTTGTAGCTAACTTTAATAAGAAATACAAAACTCTATATGTTGAAAATAAATTAACTGGAACGAATATACGATTTAGGGTGTCTCATGCGGGTACCTACAAGAGAACAACTTATAAAGTAGCAATTGGGAGGTAGGAAACTATGGAGATAGTAATGAACAAGTGGTTTGCTGGCTCGGTCGCCTTGTTAGTTGTAGCTATAGGGAGTTGCAATCTCTAACCAATTAAAGTAACTGTCAGGTGATACTAAATAGCAAAACCCCCCTCGATGAGGTCACTTTTCAGTACATCAACATAGGAACTATAAAGGGTATAAAAATATAACTATTGAGCTCTACCTGAGAAGGTGATACCGTTAGTGTAGAAGCTATTGCAGACTAGGGAGAAACACTCTGGATATCCTTACAACTGTTGAGGAGTTAAATAATATGGGTGTTACTTTCGTATCACTAAAGGAAAATATGGATACTTCAACGCCAACTGGGAAAGCTATGTTCTCTATGATGGCAGTAATCAGCCAACTCGAAAGGGACTTAATAGCAGAGCGAACAAAAGAAGGACTAGCAAGCGCAAAGAAACGTGGAGTTAAACTAGGTAGACCTCAACTAGACAATGATAAAATAAGGGTAGCTCTACAGATGTATGGGCTCTGGTGCAAAAAAAGTATAAAAAAGTAGGAACTGATTCTTTTAAGATAAAGTTACGAAATTTCTAAGAAGTAGATTTAATTTTTACTTACTAGGAGAGACTATATTGATTCGATAATTATCCATAAAAGTAAAAACGAGCACTCCTATTCATAGCGATAGGGTGCTCGTTTTCCTATTTATGCGCAGAAAGGGAAATTCATCTCCTACCTACTAGATAGCAATAGGTAAGATGACCCTAACGGATTGATGCAAGGGTTAATCTTATCTATTGCCATCTACATACAAATATAAAGTATTAGAAATGAGGGTTATAGCTAACTGGTATATCCATTCCAGGGAAATCTATAATACGATGAGAATCTAATTTCATGTTTTCACCTACTTTTTATAAATATATCATATTCTTTTACATGCTATGCTTAAAGAAAATAAAGGAGCTTATTCTACTTTATAATTTGGCAGACTAACTACTGATAACGGGAATTATGTGAACAATGCCCTTTTTTATAATAATTAAAAGGTGGAATATGTATTTTTTGATCTATTGCACCTTTTATCAAATGGTACAATATAGTTTATATTCTATAGGGTGGAGTTGAAAGAATGGATGATGTAAATACAAAGGGTAAAATAAAAAAAACGAAAGGAAAAGCATTAATAATTATATTTTCTATGTTAGTAATTATAATTGGGTTCGGATATTGGAAATTTTTTAGTTTGCAAGGTGTTCCAAAAGGCGAATTAATTCAAACAGTGAAATCCCCAGATGGAAAATACCTCATAAAAACATATTTTCATAATGCAGGATCATTAAGTGCAGATGCTGTTAGGGGTGAATTAGTTAATCTTAATACGGATTCAGCGGAAAATATATATTGGAATTATCCAGATGCAGATCCATATATTGAATGGGTAAATAAGGATAGTGTTAGAATTGGAGATCAAACTTTAGACATTTCAAAGAAAGAAACCTATGATTGGCGTGATGATGACAATCACATTAAAGAAATGCCTAAACAATTTATTAAATAAAACAGGAAAAATTAGATTTAGTCAATCTTACTTGTTTAATTATCGATTTTAGATCTATTAGCAACATTAGATAATGGGACGCAAGTAACTATCGAAATTCAGCTTCGAAATACACATGATATGGTGAAGCAATCTTTATATTATTGGAGTAAACTTTATACATCTCAAATGCAAGAAGGGATGCCATATCGTTCACTTCGGAAAACAATTACCATTAACTTATTAGACTTTATTTTGTTTTCTCAGGATGATGCATTTCATACCATCGGACAATTATGGAAAACAAAAATGCAGCAACTATTAAGTGACGACATTGAAATCCATTTTGTAGAGATACCGAAATTTGTAAAACAATGGCGTGAAGAAAAAGTAAACCTGTGGGAAAATACATTTGTCCGTTGGATGTTATTATTACCAGCGCATGAAGATGCACATTTAACTCAAACATTGGAGGAGATTGCAATGAATCAAGATCCAATTTTACAAAAGGCTATAAATAAATGGGAAAATATGAGCCATGATTCTTCTTTCCGAATAGCATATGAAGCTCGAGAGAAGTTACTTCTAGATGAACAAGCTAAGCTAGCGCATGCAGAACAAGAGGGTATGGAAAAAGGTATTGAGCAAGGTAAGATGCAAATGATTCGAGGGATGCATGAAATTGGTGTACCGCTTGAAACTATTGCAAAAGCAAGTAAATTAAGTGTGGAGGAAATAGAACGTATTTTGAAATTAAAGTAAATATATATGAACATACAGAACTCATGAATAGAGTACAAATTTGTATTCTATTCATGAGCAAACGGGTTCTGGTGCACAAACACTCGTAAATTATTTTGAAGTTTTTGCACCAGAACCCTTTTTTCTATAGTCTAAAAAAAATCTTTAATGAAACACCACCCTTACCCTGATTCACTTAGGATTTCTACATACACGGCATGGAATAAATATATTCTTCTAAATGATTTGTATAAAAAAGTGCGCCATTGAGATAAGATGGCGTACTTTTTATTTGTAAGGATGAGTCAAAATGTCGCTACGACTTCTTTAATTCGGTTATCAAGCTGTTTAGAGACATCAACGATTTAATAAAGCGGTTTTAATTGCTATTTATGTTATATGAGATTATGACACCGAGAGAAGCGAGTGATCGATGGGGGATTACTCCTGATATTTTACGAATGAAATTGAAGCGTAGTTGTTGCTTTTATTGTGGAATAAAACTACATATAATATTAAACCCAATACATTTGTGTATAGTTTTCCTAAAAGACATTTGATAATATAGATAAATGGACATTAAATATATAATATATTAATAGTTAGGGAGATATTAGAAATGAAAAGAACGCCTGAATTTATACTGGGTTTAATTGGTGGTATTTTGGGAGTAATAGTTTCTCTTATTATATTGATGATAGCTATTACTGCTATGGATGGCTATATTGATTATAAAGTTTTGACTTATTACTCTATTTTATTAATTATTCAAATAGGGCTGTTAGTTTTGGCATGTTCAGTAAATAAGGTTAACAATATAGCTTACGGACTTTGTATGATATTGCTCCCATTAGTAACATTGGTTATGTCATTATTCCTTTTATTTATTCCAGTAATTCTTCAAATTATTTCTGGTGGATTTGCGTTTCGATCTTTAAAACAAGAATCTAATTAAAATATTTAGCTATTCCAAAATCATGGTAAATATATAAGGGGAAATTTAAATAATATTTTTGAAGGGTGGTATTGTAATTTGAAACGCACTGTAGAATTTGTAATCGGCTTAATCGGAGGAATCTTAGGACTCTTACTTTCTTTATTTATTGTAATTGGTTGTATTTCCTACACAAGTTCTAATACTAGTTCTGGAGGCATTGAAGAATATATTATCATTACTTCTAGCATCGCCTTAATTATTCAAATAGGCCTATTAGTACTAGCTTGTTGTGTTAATAAAATAAATAATAAAACTTATGGTATTTGCATGATTGTATTAAGTATAATTTCATTGTTTTTAGGTTTATTTATTTTATTCCTTCCAGTGGTTTTACAAATCATTTCAGGTGCATTTGCATTTAGACCTTTAAAACAGGAATCTAATTAAAACAATAACAAGCTGATAATAAATTATGGGATTATGTTTCTTGTCCATATCCTCATGGTAATTTATTAAAAGAATATAATGTATTTTTTAACCATAACCATATTGTTCATTTATTATTTAAGGGTTTTGAAACAGAGGATGAATTAGAATTAAGAGATAAATTATCTAAGCTTTAGTGAAAATGGGGACTGATTCGGAAATCAAACCCAACTCCTTTTGCTACTTCAGTAATATCGGTTCTGGTGCAAAAATAATTTTATAACAATTCCAAACTGAATATTTGATGATTATGAAAATAAATCATTCGAAATCTAGAGAGAAAACGCGTATTTTATTAACAAATATCCATTTAATATTCGGAATTAAGCTCATATTTTTGTGTGTATTTTGATACTATTCGAGGTTTGTACCAGAACCAGCGTTTCTTCTTCAATGTATAATGATACGTTGTCGGTGTATTCCAACTTAATTTATATTGTCAATGAGAACTATTGACAATATAGTTGTAAGGTCTTAATATCAATTTCGATAATGAAAATTATTATCAATTATTAAGGGGGATACATAATGAATTTCATCAAACAAAAATCATTTGTATTATTTGTATTTGTGTTATCATTTTCACTTCTTTTAGGGGCATGTGGGAAATCTGATAACAAAGCTGAATCTAAAACAGAAGAGAAGAAAGAAATGATTACGGTAGAACATGCAATGGGTAAAACTGAAGTTCCTGCTAATCCAAAGCGTATCGTTATTTTAACAAATGAAGGAACAGAAGCTTTACTTAACCTTGGTATAACACCAGTCGGTGCTGCTGAATCACCTACCGGTAACCCATGGTATCCACATACGAAAGATAAACTAAAAGATGTAAAAACTGTCGGTACCGAGCTTCAACCCAATGTAGAAGCAATTGCTTCTTTAAAACCTGACTTAATTATTGGTAACAAACTGCGTCACGAAAAAATATACGAGCAATTAACAGGCATTGCTCCTACTGTTTTCTCAGAAACACTGCGTGGTGAATGGAAAGATAACTTTAAACTTTATGCAAAAACAGTAAATAAAGAAAAAGAAGGTCAAAAGGTATTAGCTGATTACGACAAACGTATCAAAGATTTAAAAGGAAAACTTGGAGATAAAGTAAATCAAGAAATTTCTATGGTTCGCTTTATGCCTGGTGATGTTCGTATTTATCACGGAGATACATTCTCTGGTGTTATTTTAAAAGAACTTGGTTTCAAACGTCCTGGTGATCAATACAAAAATGACTTTGCAGAACGTAATGTATCTAAAGAGCGTATTCCTGCAATGGATGGTGATATCATCTTCTACTTCACATATGATAAAGGTAATGAAAAAAAAGGATCTGAATTAGAGAAAGAATATATCAATGATCCCCTATTCAAGAACTTAAATGCTTCTAAAAACGGGAAAGTATACAAAGTTGATGATATCATTTGGAATACAGCTGGCGGTGTAATGGCTGCAAACTTAATGTTAGATGATATTGAAAAACGATTTATAAAATAATATTTTTCTAAAACAGTTCCTCTTCCAGGAGCTGTTTTTAATTGCTTTCTTGGGTTCTGTTGCAAAGTTTTCTAAGTTAAATTTTTGGTAAAGTGAATAAGGAGAATCACAAATGAAATATTTAAAGGGAAACAATTCAGGAAAGATATTATTTTGGTAGCCGCCCTATACTACTGTCGCTTTTCTTTAAGTTATCGTGATGTCTCTAAACTTTTAAAAGAACGTGGATTCTGTTCATCAACAATTTTTTGCCGTCTTCTATGCAGAATATAGTATGTAATTTTTATGTAACAAAGTAAAACTGGTTGTATTTAGGTGCTTTTGTATGAGCATTTATTTCGTAATTTTATAAACTACACACATAAAAAGGAGAAGAATCTTACTAAGTTTTTTTCCTTTGTTATGTTTTTACAATGATGATGTAAAGCATTTATAATCCTTTTGGCTTATCAGCATAAGAATGGATTCAATTAGGAATCTGTCGTTCTCTTTTTAATATTTCATTATCTTTGCACCAGAATCCTACATATAGAACCAATTGCATATATAACAGGAAGCATAACTTTGCAGAAAATGCAGGTTTATGCTTCTTTTTTTGTGCAATTCGCATTTTGTTTGCAACAGCATTCTTCTATAACTAAGGTCTACCATGCATGAAATGTTATTCTAAAGCGGAAAAGGGGATAAATGACAGAATAGAAATAAAATTAGAAAAATATATCGTATAATGGTAGAATATGGTTTGGTTATTGGGATCTGCGTTTAGCCTATAGAATAATAATCAATATATCTAGTAATAAAGGGGAAATTAGTTTGGAAAGTAGGAGTAATAGAATGAAGAATCATTTTCGAAGGTTAGTAGCTATAAGTATTTGCTTCTTGTTAGTCTTCCTGGGTAGTAATTATTCAAAAGCTGAAACGGCTTCATCTATAGGATTGAATGCTAAAGATGTAGAAGCTTTTACCAATAAAGTTATTCCAGAGAAAATGAAAGCAGAAAATGCACCAGGTGTAGCTATTGTCGTTGTGAAAGATGATCAAATTCTATTTCAAAAAGGGTACGGTTTTTCCAATAAAGAAGATAATATTCCCATCGATCCCAAAAAAACAGTTTTTCGATTAGCGTCAGTATCAAAGGTTTTTACTGCTAGTGCTGTAATGCAGTTAGTTGAACAAGGAAAAATCGATTTAAATAGAGATATTGTAAATTATATGGGAGGATTAAAGTACCAAAATAACATGGGTGAACCTGTTACAATGGAGCACCTACTTACCCATACAACAGGGTTTGATTTCGTGGATCCTAGACCGGAGGATATTCATTATCAAGTTAATGATTATACAAAACTTAAAGATTATGTAGAAGAAAATATACCCACAGTAGTGAGAAGGCCAGGAGATACGTATACATATGATAATTTTGCTTCTATGCTTCAGGGGTATATTGTTCAAAATTTGACAAACACACCTTTTTATAAATATATGGCTAAGAATATCTTTTACCCTCTAGAAATGCATAATAGTAGTTTTGTTATGACAAATTTTATCAAAGATAAACTTGCAACAGGATACGATGCAAAAGGCAATGCTATCCCATTTTATCAAACAAGACCGACAGACATGCCGCAAGGGAGCATGTTTTCTACAGGAAGTGACGTAGCCAATTTTATGATTGCTCAATTGAATGATGGTAAATTTAAAAATAACCAAATACTACAAAAAGAAACTGTTCAAGATATGCAAAAAACAAAATTTGCGTTACATCCCAAATATCCTAATATGACATATGGATTTGAATTCTTTTCACCACAAAGTCATAATGGTCAATATGTGTTTGGCAAAGGCGGAAATATACCAGGGTTTTCATCTTTAATGTGGTTAATTCCTGAACATAAAATTGGAGTTTTTGTTGTTACGAATAAAGATAGTTCATCACTTCCTATAGAAATATTTAATGAATTTATGAATCATTATTTTCCAGACAAAACAAAGCCAGATTATTTAAAACCTAGCGAAGAAGAGCTTAAAAAATTTGAAGGCGTGTACCGTGATTTGCGGGTGAAAAATCTTATTTCACATTTAAATATAAGTGAAGGAAAGTTATATGTAAGTGATAAAGTATATGGTAAGCAGGAATTAAAACAAATAGATCCATTAATATTTGAGGATGATAAAGGTAATTATATGGCGTTTAAACTACACAAAGATGGTACTGTAAAAGAAATGATACACTGGAACTCTGGTAGTTCAGCAGTGAAATTAAGTGAACCTGAGAGATTCCATGATGTAGAGGAAAATCATCCATATGCTAAATTTATAGATCCTTTACACCAATACGAGATATTAAAAGCAAATAAGGAGGGGAATTTTGTTCCTGAAGCCTCTCTTACACGTGCAGAATTTGCATATTGGTTATCTCAAATTGCTTACTTTACACCACCTTCAAAAAAAGACCCAGTATTTTCTGACGTGAAAAATCATCCTTATGCATCTCATATTCAAAAGCTATATGAAATTGGTATTTTATACGAAAAAGAAGGGGAACAATTTTATCCAGATCGTGCTATTACTAGACAAGAAGCAGCATGGATTACTTGGCAGTATTTGAAAATGTTAGGTGCACCACCTGTAGACGCTACTTTAAAAGGAGAAACTGATGATTGGGCAAAAGAGTCTGTGAAGAACATTGTAGGTCATCGTTTAGTTGGGCCAGAGGTAATATATAACGAAGATGGATCAGCGGATTATCTATCAAAACAAATAATGAAACGTCAAGAGGCAGCTGCATTGTTATTTTATGTTAGCTAGTTGATTTGTTTTTCAATAATAAATTAATAAAAATACTGGAGGTAACGACTTTTAATAGAATTACATGAAGAAATAAGAGAGGTAATAATAAAAGAAAAAGAGCCTGTAAGGAATGTGTCTCTTTTTCTTTCTTTTAAAATTAAAATGTCTTTCCATGTTCTCCAAGTACATACTGAAGAACATACGATTGTTGCACAATGTTTTGACATGTTTTGTACAGGTTATCCCTAAATTCATTACTTGGAAATAGAGATAAAGCTACTTATTCTAATCATGAAATAGAAATAGAAATTACTAAAGTAAATACTTTTCTATTATCTAATGAGCAGTAAATTCGGAGGGGAAAAGATGAAATGGGGAATAGAAGCGATAAGACATACTGGATGTAGTGGTACTAATAGCGATAAGAATTTAAATTTGGGAGAGGAGTATCAAAGTACTTCATGGACATATTTATCCTTATCGTATCTTCAAGATTTTTTAGAATCATCGGGATTAAGTAGAGATACGATATTGGAACTACTCCCAATTAATTTTAAGGGAATTGTATGGGGTTTTTTGGAGGATGAGGATATTAAGTTTATACGCACGCTTCCGAGCCCAAATAGATGTTTGGAAATTCTAGAGGAATATAAACTGATGGAAGTAGCTGTTACCTATGAACCAAACATGGAATTTAAATTGCGGTGGTTAAAAGAACGCTGGGAAAAAGGATACTATGTATTTGCGAATTGTTAAGAACGTAACGTAATAAAAGTAAAGAGTGGAGAAAAAAGAGATTAAATTCATATAATAATAGGGGCCGTATTTTCCTTAGGTTTTCAAAAATACTTGGAAATAGAGGATATCCTTGCTTTTGTTAACTGCATCATCTATTGCTGAAGTGACAAGGAACGATATTTGTTTCGTTCAATTTCTTTTCAATAAAAGAGTATTAAAAAGGTTGAGAGCAAAATCGGAATGAAGGAATTTTGGGGAATTAAAGTTATTGTTGTAAACGAACATTCTGCGGAAACAGTTAAGAATATAGCGAATTATTTATTCAAGATGGCTCAGAAATGAGTCATCTTTTTTATTTGTAAAAAATAGGCCCTAAATTCGTAACAACCTTGTGTGTGAAAATAAAAAAAATCTTTGATAAGTTAGAGTTTATTCAAAGTAACCTTCCTAACCTTGGTTGCTTAGTAGTAGTTCTAGTTCCTATAGGGTTATGTATATGGCTTATAATATCTGTAGTAACAACATTGGTTGTAATCTAGTGGCGTTAGTATAACAGGATAAGATGGGACGATATATGCGGTGAAAGTCGTACGTACAGTGTTAAGCTGGGGAAAAGATGGAGATAACTTCAAAATCTTACCTATCGCAACTAGTGAGGGTTTATCAAAACAAAAGAGGACCTGCTATGTATAGCAAATCCTCTTCTAAAATGGCAAAGAGTAACTCTTACCTTACTCTTTGCTTATATATTACATGATTGTTAGTGAAAATTCTAGACTCTTTATATTGAGAAATAAAGAAATATTGTTTTATTGAACTACCCCCATCGCCATCAAGTTAAAATTTTATAATGCCCCCAAAACGAAAATTTTGTGTCTTTTGTAGCAACGAAGTTCATTTTTATCGTTTTGGGGGCAACCCGTTCTATTAGGTTGATCGGCATTGGGCGTTCCGAATGCTTAAGTTGATGAGCATGGAGTGGGACCCTTATTAGCAACGATACTTAGGAAAACAGCCCTTTTAAAATATGTTTTTGCTCCATTAATTTAAAGATTATAATAATCCTTTAGGATTTCTTATTGTTGTAAAGAGCGAACGTAATTTCTGCTTCACAAACAACTTCTCCATCTACCGTGGCAACAGCGTTTGCTTTTGCAATCAAACCACGAACCCTTGTCATTTCTACTTCTAAACGCAATTGATCTCCAGGGTGAACTTGTTTCTTGAAACGACAACGATCAATGCCAGCAAATAATCCAATTTTCCCTCGATTTTCATCTTTCATTAACATAATAACTGCACTTACTTGTGCCAACGCTTCTACAATTAGAACACCTGGCATTACTGGATATTCTGGAAAGTGACTATTAAAGCACTCTTCATTAGCAGTAACATTTTTAATTCCAACTGCGCGTTTTCCCTTCTCTATTTCAAGAATACGATCAACTAATAACAACGGATAACGATGTGGAATAATTTCTTTAATTTGTTGAGTATTGAACATGACTCCCTCTCCCTTTTTATATTTTCATAAGCGGATATTCAATTACCAGTATTTTCATTTTAAATCATTGACAAATATTAGTATCTGATACTAATGTTAGATTATAATACTAAGTATAATTATAGTAAAGGGGGAGAAACAAGTGATGTCAAAAGCAAGGATTACAGCTATTGGTACCTATGTACCTGAAAAGAAATTAACAAATTTTGAGCTTGAGCAAATGGTCGAAACAAGTAATGATTGGATTATTCAAAGAACAGGAATTCATGAACGTAGAATAACTCGTTCTGATGAATTTACCAGTGATTTATGTGTATCTGCTGTAAAAGATTTAATGCACAGATATAATAAAAAAGTCGAAGATGTAGATATGATTATTGTAGCAACTAGCACACCAGATTTCCCATTCCCATCTGTTTCCAGCATAATACAGGATCAATTAAATATAACCGAAACAGGTGCTATAGATTTAAGTGCAGCGTGTGCAGGATTTGTTTACGCATTGCATACAGCAAACAGTTTAATTTCTTCTGGACTACACAAAAAGGTATTAGTTATTGGAGCAGACACAATCTCAAAAATTACGGATTATACCGATAGAAGTACATGTATTCTATTTGGTGATGGTGCTGGTGCAGTATTAGTTGAAAGGGATGAACAATCAAACGATTTCATTGGATTTCATTTAGGAAGTGATGGAAGAGGAGCACAACATGTATATCGTTCTGGACTATCCAAAAAGGTCAATGGGATTGAGTTAATCGATACTCAATGCCTTGTACAAAATGGTAGAGAAGTTTTTCGTTGGGTTGTAAGAAATATTCCAGATAGTATACGAAAGATTTTAGAAAAAACGCAAACGAGTTTAGATCAAGTTGATTGGTTTATACCCCATAGTGCTAACTTAAGATTGATAGAACCAATTTGCGAAAAATTAGAATACCCATTGGAAAAAACCCTTTATAGCTTAGTCAATTATGGAAATACCTCTGCTGCTACAATTCCTTTAGCCCTTGATCTTGGAATTCGTGAAGGAAAAGTCAAAAATGGAGATCGAGTTCTTATGTACGGTTTTGGAAGTGGTTTAGTTCACGCAGGACAACTTTTAGAAATAAATTTTGACCAACTAATTAATGCTCCAACCCCGTTGTAATAGATTTTACATAATGATTAACAAAGAAATGAATTTGATTTTAAGAACTGGTTGCCAATTGACAACTCAGTTTTGCTTATCTTCAATTATCGGGTGCGATAGTTGAAGGTTACATTTTTTGGTAAACTGAAAGTTTGAAGGTGCGAACTAGGGATTATTTATATAATGTGAGAAAGGCTGTGAAGTTATTTGAGAGGTTATAAAGCAATGCTATTTGATTTAGATGATACCTTACTTAATAGGGATAAAGCAGTAGATAAAATGTTTTTAATGATTTTAGAAAAGTGTTATAAGGACATTGGATTTTCAGAAAAAAATGAAACCCGTTAGGGTTTCTTTCGTATGCAAATCTTTAAATTCCCTACATGTATCCTCTAGAAAAAAAGAAATAACCTCTACTATAAGTGACGTTGTATGAGTTTAGCTTGATAGGGATGGGGTAGCACCACATCGCTATCAACCTAAAGAATCAATATCCCCCCATAACGAAAATTCTATTAATTATTAACTACTGATAATAATGCGTTATGTTAACCAAGCATGTATACGATATTCATAGTTTGCTACATGCTACATTCTGATAAAATGAAATAAAAGAAAATTAGAATAATTTAAAGGGAGAAGAGTGATGATTGATATTTTTAAAATTTTTTCGGCCTTAGCTTTGGGCTACTTTTTAGGCAGCCTTAATACAGCGGTGATTGTAGGGAAAATATACGGAAAGGACATAAGAAACCATGGAAGCAAAAGCGCCGGGCTTACCAATACCCTGAGGGTACTTGGTAAATCTGCTGCAGTATTTGTTCTTGCTGGAGATATATTAAAAGGAATAATTGCCTGTTTTATAGGATTGTTCCTTAGCGTTTACTTTTATTCAGGAGAGGCTAAAGATTGCGTAAGCCTTTTAGCGGCAGGTGCAGGAGTGATTATAGGGCATAACTGGCCGATATATTTTGGTTTTAAAGGGGGCAAAGGAGCACTTACGGGAGTAGCTGTGATGTTTATGATCAACTGGGTTATGGCCATTTTATGCATTTGTTTTTTTGTGACGATAGTAGTTTTTACCCGTTATGTTTCTTTAGGCACAATATGCGCTACAATGCTTTTTGCAGCGATCTCATTTGTTCCAGTTTTCGGGAATACCATATATTTTTATATATTTGCTTTCCTAATGACGTTTATAGTTATTTTCAAGCATAGAGAAAATATAAAAAGGTTACTTTCAGGAACAGAAAATAAACTTATTTTTTCGCGGCGTTGAGCATGTCGTCAAAATGGAAAAATTTAAAGTTAGTTAACCGTTTAAAACAAGAGACCACATTACAACTTCCAATAACGGTCATTATGTAAATGAGCTGTCCATATGGGCGGCTCATTGTATTTTTTGCTTAGCATGGTTTTTTCCAAAATGCTGGC
>NZ_JAEHBK010000246.1:0-229 GCF_016483685.1 Bacillus cereus group sp. N8
AATGAGTTATTATTAACACATCGTGAATGAGGGCTACATATTGGAGGGATGAATCCTTGCAAAAAAACGCTCGCAGCCATATAAAAGCATATGCTTTAATGTCAGGAATTCTTGCTCAGTTAGTCGGTTCTATTATTATTGGAATCTTTGGTGGGCAATGGATTGATAATAATGTTGGAACGTTTCAATTGTTTCATATTATAGGGTTATTACTCGGTTTAGGAACCTT
>NZ_JAEHBK010000247.1:0-229 GCF_016483685.1 Bacillus cereus group sp. N8
CTGTTGGGCCAGTTGGACCTTGGATTCCTTGTGAACCTGTTGCACCGGTATCTCCAGTTGGACCTTGCGAACCGGTAGCTCCAGTAGCCCCCGTTGGACCTTGGATTCCTTGCGGGCCTTGAATTCCTTGAGGACCTGTCGCTCCGGTTGCTCCATTGGCACCCTTTGGGCCTTGAGGACCTTGGAGTCCTTTCGGACCTAGTGAACCAGTAGCACCGGTATGACCGTG
>NZ_JAEHBK010000248.1:0-229 GCF_016483685.1 Bacillus cereus group sp. N8
CACCGCTTCAACCACCCCAATACATCTCGACGATTGCAAATGCTGCACATCGTACCCAACCCCAAGCTCAAAAGCAAATCCGCGAGCCACCGGCGAAGCCAGAGGAAGCTGGAAAAGCTGTCCAATCTCTGCAACCAACAGTATTAACTCGCCCCGATATGCCCCAACCACAACCTCACCCCGCCCAACACGGACCCCGACAACCGCCCACCGACACCGGCGGCACAGC
>NZ_JAEHBK010000249.1:0-229 GCF_016483685.1 Bacillus cereus group sp. N8
AACTCCGTACTCGATTTATGTTCAACATCTTGTGAATGTTGCAAAATCTGGTCGGCTATACTTCGTAATTTCGGCGTTACACCATTTAACGAAGCCTGAAGCGCTCCAATCCCACCGTTTGTCCCAGGCATATCGTATCTTCCCCTTGCATGGTAGCTATATCTCGTATTTTCGGGGAGTAAGACTCCCGCCGCACAGTCCGAGGAGGGGGAGGGAGGGGGTGGGGGGG
>NZ_JAEHBK010000250.1:0-227 GCF_016483685.1 Bacillus cereus group sp. N8
TGGGGCCTTAGCTCAGCTGGGAGAGCGCCTGCCTTGCACGCAGGAGGTCAGCGGTTCGATCCCGCTAGGCTCCACTTTATTTTTATATGTCGGAGGTATACCCAAGTTCGGCTGAAGGGATCGGTCTTGAAAACCGACAGGCGGTGAGAATCGCGCGGGGGTTCGAATCCCTCTACCTCCTCCATTTTTTTAAACAATATAATATCGTCGCGGGGTGGAGCAGTACG
>NZ_JAEHBK010000251.1:0-211 GCF_016483685.1 Bacillus cereus group sp. N8
CGAAGTGGCTAAACGCGGCGGACTGTAAATCCGCTCCTTCGGGTTCGGCAGTTCGAATCTGCCCCCCTCCACCATTTTCTTTAAAATAACCTGAAAGGGTTTATTTTTTTGAGAAAATAACCATACTAGTAAATATTAATGGGCTATAGCCAAGCGGTAAGGCAACGGACTTTGACTCCGTCATGCGCTGGTTCGAATCCAGCTAGCCCAG
>NZ_JAEHBK010000252.1:0-211 GCF_016483685.1 Bacillus cereus group sp. N8
TCATTTTAGCCAAGAAGACTCCTTCCTCAAGGAACGCGAAGTGAGTAGGTGGGAGATGAATTGGCTTCGGACAAGGGGTGGCAGAAAGCCATCTTAATTGTTCGACATACATAAATTGTTACTTCACTACCTACCGAATGTATGTTTGTTGTATAATAGAAACATACCGAAATGGAGGTGAAATGAATGATGATTAATAAAGCATATAAAT
>NZ_JAEHBK010000253.1:0-202 GCF_016483685.1 Bacillus cereus group sp. N8
CATCGGCGCTAGAGAGCTTAACTTCCGTGTTCGGTATGGGAACGGGTGTGACCTCTCTGCCATCATTACCAGACTTTTATCATTATACACATTCTTTTCAGAATGTCAAGAAGAAATCTAAACATATATTCCTTCAAAACTAGATAACATTGCTACATATTATATGGTTAAGTCCTCGATCTATTAGTATTCGTCAGCTCCA
>NZ_JAEHBK010000027.1:0-48315 GCF_016483685.1 Bacillus cereus group sp. N8
GGAAGTTAAGCTCTCTAGCGCCGATGGTAGTTGGGACCTTGTCCCTGTGAGAGTAGGACGTCGCCAAGCAACTAAAAACACAAGTCTTTTGACTTGTGTTTTTTTGTATTGTTAAACAGTACGTAAAAGAAGTAATGATAATACAAACACGTTGCCCAAGAGTTAATCATATTATATAAGAGATTGATGTATATTTTTCTGTAAATTGTTAAGGAATAGAAGTATAAAATATGTCCATTTAAATAGGGAGGGAAGGTTATGAAATCGCAAAGCGAAGTTTGCATTGTTTGTGAGACAGAAAGAAAAGAAGGTATATATGTTTATAATAATTTGATTTGTTATGAATGTGAAAAAGATATGGTGAATACGGAGACAAATGATCCGAAGTATATATATTATTTAAAACAACTTCGAAAATTAGAAGTATCATATTTTTAAATAGGCATATGCCTATTATTTTTTTTGTTCTGTATAATAGATATAGAATGAATAATAAGGAAGAGATATAGATGAATCAAAATCGTATGCCTTTATATGAGGCTTTAATGGAATTTAAAGAAAGACGACCACTATCTTTTCATGTTCCAGGTCATAAGAATGGTTTAAACTTCCCTGAGGAAGCTACAGGAGGGTTTAAAGACATATTATCGATGGATGTAACAGAGTTAACAGGATTAGATGATTTACATAGTCCGTTTGAATGTATAGATGAAGCACAGCGATTATTAGCTGAAGTATATGGCGTGCAAAAAAGTTATTTTTTAATTAATGGTTCAACAGTTGGAAATTTAGCGATGATTTTGTCTTGCTGCGGCGAACATGATATTGTCCTCGTGCAAAGAAATTGTCATAAATCAATCATTAACGCTTTGAAATTAGCAGGGGCTAACCCGGTCTTTTTAAATCCATGGATTGATAAAGTACATAACGTACCAGTAGGTGTTCATGATGAAGCTATCAAGGAGGCAATTACAAAGTATCCGAATGCTAAAGCACTTATTTTAACACACCCTAATTACTATGGTATGGGGATTGATTTAGAGGCAAGTATCGCTTACGCACATGAACATAAAATTCCTGTTCTAGTAGATGAAGCACATGGGGCACATTTTTGCATAGGGGATCCATTCCCAAAGTCAGCATTAGCTTATGGTGCGGATATTGTGGTTCATTCCGCACATAAAACATTACCCGCAATGACAATGGGATCTTATTTACATATAAATAGCCATTTGGTGAGTAAAGAAAAAGTGTCCTCCTATTTAAATATGCTACAATCTAGTAGCCCATCGTATCCAATTATGGCATCCCTTGATATAGCCCGTTTTGCAATAGCGGTTATAAAGGAAAAAGGTCATGATGATATTGTTGAGTTTTTACGCCGATTTAAAGAAGAATTGCGATCAATCCCGCAAATAGCTATTTTACAATATCCGTTGCAAGATGAATTAAAGGTTACGGTGCAAACTCGTTGTCAGTTATCAGGGTATGAATTACAGTCCGTATTTGAAAAGGTTGGTATATATACGGAAATGGCAGATCCATATAACGTCCTATTTATATTACCGTTACAAGTAAATGGGGAGTATATAAAAGCTATAGAGATAATTCGAGTAGCTTTGCAGCAATATAAGGTAAAAGACAAGACAGCATCAATTCGTTATACTTATAAAGGAGAAATTTCTCCTTTACCGTATACGTATAAACAATTAGAGAGATACGAGACGAAGTTAGCATCTATAGAAGAAGCGGTTGGTATGATAGCTGCAGAAATGGTGATTCCGTATCCACCTGGAATTCCATTGATCATGTATGGAGAGAGAATTACTCAGGAACATACAAAGCAAATTACTCATTTAGAGAAAACAGGTGCTCGTTTTCAAGGTAGTACGAAATATATGAACGTGTATGATATAGAAAGTAGGTTTTAGGATGAAGGGATTATTTGTGACAATTGAAGGGCCAGAAGGTTCGGGTAAAACAACGTTAATTAAAAGTTTATTGCCATATTTTGAGCAAAAAGAACAAAAGGTAATGGCGACCAGGGAACCGGGTGGTATTGCAATTTCTGAAGATATTAGAACAATTTTACATAAACAAGAATATACGATGATGGAAGCACGTACAGAGGCACTTTTGTATGCTGCTGCACGTAGACAACATTTAGTGGAAAAAGTTATGCCAGCACTTGAGGAAAACTATCTTGTACTATGTGATCGTTTTATAGATAGCTCTTTAGCGTATCAAGGATATGCAAGAGGCTTAGGTATGGATAAAGTATTTGAAATTAATCGTTTCGCAACGGAAGATTGTATGCCTAGTTTAACAATTTATTTAGACATTGAGCCAGAGGTTGGGTTAGCACGAATTGAAAAAGATGCAGGACGCGAAGTAAATCGACTAGATATGGAAGACATCGCTTTCCATAAACGCGTGCGTGAAGGGTATTTACAAGTTGTAGAGCGCTTCTCTGATCGTATTGTAGTAGTGGATGCTGATCAACCAATGGAAAAACTTATAGAAGAAGTTATTCAGATTGTAGAAGATAAATTGTTATAATAGAAGGAAAGAATGAAATAAGTGAGGTATGCATTATGATAAAGACGTGGGAGCAGTTTTCTGTTATACAGCCCATCGGTGTCAAAATGTTGATGAATAGCATTGCAAAAGAGCGTATATCCCACGCTTACTTGTTAGAGGGAGGAAAAGGGACTGGGAAGTTCGCAACAGCAATTCAAATGGCAAAAAGTTTTCTCTGTTCACAAAGAAATGGTGTAGAGCCTTGTCATGTATGTACGAATTGTCGCCGAATTGATTCAGGTAACCACCCAAACTTACATATTGTAAAACCAGATGGATTATCTATTAAAAAACAGCAAATTCAAGATTTACAAGAAGAGTTTTCAAAAACAGGATTAGAAGCAAATAAAAAAGTATATATTATTGAGCATGCAGATCGTATGACAGCAAATGCAGCAAATACACTCTTAAAGTTTTTAGAAGAACCAAGTAGTGATACAACAGCCATTTTACTTACTGAACAAAGTCATCAGATTTTAAATACAATCTTATCTCGTTGTCAAGTTGTTACATTTAGGCCGTTACCTACAGAATCCTTAATTAAGAGATTAGAGGAAGAAGGTATTACAGTTTCTTTATCTACACTGGCTGCACAGCTTACAAATAGTTTTGAAGAAGCTTTATTAATGTGTAATGATGAATGGTTTGCACAAGCGAGAGCTTTAGTGATAAAATTATGTGAAGCGCTCGAAAAAGATAAGGCCTCTATTTTTTTTGTACAAGAAAAATGGGGGAAGCACTTTGGAGAGAAAGAACAATTACAGCAAGGCTTAGATATGTTACTCCTTATTTATAAGGATTTATTATATGTTCAACTTGGAGAAGAAGATCGTCTTGTTTTTCATGAGCAGAAAGAGATGTTTGAATCCTTTTCTTATGCTCAGAAGCGCATTGTATCAGCTCTCTTTCATATATTAGAGGCAAAAAATAGAATCAACGCTAATGTAAATGCGCAGCTTGTGTTCGAACAGTTAGTGTTGCGGTTGCAGGAGGGATGACCGTTTTGTATGATGTAGTAGGTGTTCGCTTTAAGAAGGCCGGGAAGGTATATTACTTTGATCCAAATCAGTTCGATATCTCAGAAAATGAGTTTGTAATTGTAGAAACGGTAAGGGGTATTGAGTACGGGAAAGTAGTTATTACCAAAAAGCAAGTTGATGAAAACGACGTTGTATTACCGCTTAAAAAGGTTATTCGTATTGCAAATGAAAATGATCGTACCATTGTTGAAGAGAATAGGCATGCTGCGAAAGAAGCATATCAAGTTTGTCAACAAAAGGTAGGAGAACATAATCTTGATATGAAGCTTGTAGATGTAGAGTATACGTTTGATCGTAATAAGATTATTTTCTACTTTACTGCAGATGGGCGGATTGATTTCCGTGAACTGGTAAAAGACCTAGCAGCAATTTTTAGGACAAGAATCGAGCTAAGACAGATCGGTGTTCGTGACGAAGCAAAAATGCTTGGTGGTATTGGTCCATGTGGTCGTATGCTTTGTTGTTCTACTTTTTTAGGAGATTTTGAACCTGTATCCATTAAAATGGCAAAGGATCAAAATTTATCATTAAATCCTGCAAAAATCTCTGGTTTATGTGGTCGCTTAATGTGTTGCTTAAAATATGAGAATGATGAATATGAGGCAGCAAAGGAACAACTTCCTGATTTAGATCAACGTATACAAACCCCGCATGGTATTGGCCGTGTTATCGGATTAAATATTTTAGAAAGATTAATTCAAGTGGAACTAGTAGACAAGGAACGGATAGTAGAATATACGTTAGATGAATTAATTAAAAAAGGGGTCGTTTCGAGTCAAACCACAGATTAATGAGGTGGGTGCTTGTGGAGAAAAAGGATATTTTTGCATCGGTTTCTAGTATGGAAGAGCAAATTGGACATTTATACAAACAGTTGGGAGAATTAAAACAACATCTTGCAGAATTATTGGAAGAAAACCAACATATAAAAATGGAAAATGAAAATTTGCGACATCGTTTTGAAGAAGTGCAGAATAAGGAAAAACAAAAAACTCAAAAACGCAAAGAAATGAAGCCAAAAACAGATATCGGTGAGGGCTACGATAACTTAGCGAGACTGTATCAGGAAGGTTTTCATATTTGCAATCTACATTATGGAAGTGTACGTAAAGAGGGAGATTGTTTATTCTGTCTGTCATTTTTAAATAAAAAGTGAGATTACCTTTCCAATATAATTGGAAAGGTAATTTTTTATACATGAGAGTAGAATGAAATTTATTTTTATATTAATAGAGGATGAAATAGGGTAGGGTAAGTGTAAGAAAGGGAGCAATATATGAATTTATACGAAGATGAACGTTTAGATTACTTATTAGCACAAGATATGAAGATTATACAAAGTCCATCAGTATTTAATTTCTCTTTAGATGCTGTGTTACTTGCAGATTTTGCTTGGGTACCAATTCAAAAAGGTAATTTACTTGATTTGTGTACGGGGAATGCGGTTGTACCTCTTTTATTGAGTACAAGGACAAAGGGGACAATTACAGGTGTAGAGATTCAAGAGCGCTTATATGATATGGGAATAAGAAGCATTCAATACAATAATTTAGAAGAAAGAATTCATTTAATCCATGGAGATTTGAAAGATATGCCGGAGAAACTTGGACGCCATCAATATGATGTTGTAACGTGTAATCCTCCTTATTTTCAAACACCGCAAACTTCTGAGAAAAACATGAATGAACATTTAGCGATAGCTCGTCACGAAATTATGTGTACATTAGAAGATGTTGTATATGCAAGTAGCCAGTTGGTAAAACAGGGTGGGAAAGTTGCATTTGTACATCGTCCAGGTCGTTTTCTCGATATCGTTACATTGATGCGTAAATACAAAATTGAACCGAAACGTGTGCGATTTGTTTATCCTAAGGCTGGTAAAGAAGCGAATACATTGTTAATTGAAGGAATTAAGGATGGAAATGCAGATTTAAAAATCTTGCCACCTCTTTTTGTATATGAAGAGAATAACGAATATACAGAGGAGATTCGTTCAATTTTATATGGAGACGAATAAGCATTGTTTTTATGTGGTAGAGTGTTCTGATGGAAGTTATTATGCTGGATATACAAATCATATAGAAAAGCGGATTCAGACTCATAATAATGGAAAAGGTGCTAGATATACACGTGCTAGACTTCCGGTTGTTTTAAAATATGTAGAGGATCATGAGGATAAACGGACGGCTATGCAAGCTGAATATCATTTTAAGCAGTTAACGAGGAAACAAAAAGAAGAATACATGCAAAAAGGAGAACGCTATGTGGCAGCAAAAAAGCTTTCAGCAAAATGAAAAGGGAGTTTTATATTTAGTACCAACTCCAATCGGAAATTTAGAGGATATGACATTTCGTGCAATCCGAATTTTAAAAGAGGCAGATATTATTGCTGCTGAAGATACAAGACAAACGAAGAAGCTTTGTAATTATTTTGAAATTGAAACACCAGTTATGAGTTATCACGAGCATAACAAAGAAGTAAGTGGACGAAAAATTTTAGATAAGTTAGAAGATGGTAAGACTGTAGCCATTGTGAGCGATGCCGGTATGCCGTGTATTTCTGACCCTGGTTACGATATTGTTGTAGAAGCTGTAGAAGAACAATATCATGTTATCCCGCTTCCTGGAGCGAATGCGGCTCTTACAGCATTAATCGCATCAGGACTTGAAACAAAGCAGTTTTATTTCTATGGATTTTTGCAAAGAAATAAAAAGGAAAGAAGAATGGAATTAGAGAAGATTCGTTACGTACAAACTACAATGATGTTTTATGAAGCACCTCATCGTCTAGATGATACTTTAATCTCAATGCAAGAAGTTTTAGGGAATAGGGAAATCGTATTATGTCGCGAGCTAACGAAAAAATTTGAAGAATTTATTCGTGGAACAATTGAGGAAGCGATTGAGTGGACGAAGCAAAATGAAGTCCGTGGTGAGTTTTGTATTTTAGTAGCTGGTTCAACGGAAGAACCTGCTCCAGAAGAACAATGGTGGGAATCTGTTTCAGTATATGATCATATTGAACATTATATAAATGAAAAAGGCATGAATTCAAAAGAAGCGATTAAAACAGTCGCTAAAGATCGAGATTTGTCGAAAAGGGATGTATATCAAATCTATCATGTCGATAAAAAATAAGCTTCTCATAATTGAGAAGCTTATTTTGCTGTTTCGATATAATCATGAAGTTCGTTTAAGATTTGCTCAGCGCCTTCTTTGCTTAAGATAATTTTTCCTTCAGCTAAAGATAGGTTACCATCAGATACTTCACCAGTTACTTGGCAAGTCATGTTTGGTTTATATTTTTTTAAGATGATTTTTTCGTCATCAACGTAGATTTCAAGAGCATCCTTTTCTGCAATACCTAAAGTACGGCGTAATTCGATTGGAATTACCACACGACCTAATTCATCAACTTTACGAACGATACCAGTAGATTTCATAATTCTTTTCCTCCTAAATAAATAGTTTATAAGTTACGAGTCTATTTTTTTGATTCGTCATTTTTCGACAAAATACCCTATGGACATATGATACCAATCATTTACATTTCCGTCAATTCTTAAATTCTATATTTTTTAAAAAGATTTATAGATTTCTTACTTCTTATATATAATAGAATGTGGGTAATTACTATAATTATTTCGTTTTATTTTCTGAAAAATATATATATTTAAGGGAAGGGTTGTATAATTTTTAAAAATATGAGTAATAGATGATAAAGATATCGAGCATTAACTCGTTTTTATATGTGAGTTTTTGATATACTGTTTATAAATACATATGAGGTCATCCGGGAGGTCCAAAACAATGACAGAGGAAAATAAGTCCTTTTATATTACTACCCCAATTTATTATCCAAGTGGAAAGTTACACATTGGACATGCTTATACGACAGTAGCAGGAGATGCGATGGCACGATATAAGCGTATGCAAGGATACAATGTTCATTATTTAACAGGAACTGATGAGCATGGACAGAAGATCCAAAAGAAAGCAGAAGAACTAAATGTTACACCACAAGCATATGTGGACAACATTGTATCAGGGATTAAAGAACTTTGGGAGAAGATGGATATTTCTTATGATGATTTTATTCGTACAACTGAAGATCGTCATAAAGATGTCGTTGAGAAAATCTTCAAGCAGCTAGTAGATCAAGGTGATATTTATCTTGATGAATATGAAGGTTGGTATTCTGTACAAGATGAAACATTCTATACAGCGCATCAATTAGTAGATCCAATTATGGAGGGCGACAAAGTAGTTGGTGGAAAAAGCCCAGATAGTGGTCATGATGTAGAGCTTGTTCGCGAAGAGTCTTATTTCTTTAGAATGGGTAAATATGTAGACCGACTATTAAAGTTCTACGAAGAGAACCCTCATTTCATTCAACCGGAGTCTCGTAAAAATGAAATGATTAATAATTTTATTAAGCCAGGATTAGAAGATTTGGCTGTGTCTCGTACTTCATTTGACTGGGGAGTTCGTGTTCCAGGGAACCCAAAACACGTTATTTATGTATGGGTAGATGCTTTGTCTAATTACATTACTGCATTAGGATATGGAACAGAAAATGAAGAGAAATATAAAAAATTCTGGCCAGCAGATGTTCATTTAGTTGGAAAAGAAATCGTTCGTTTCCATACAATTTATTGGCCAATTATTTTAATGGCGTTAGATTTACCACTTCCGAAGAAAGTCTTTGCTCATGGCTGGATTTTAATGAAGGATGGAAAAATGAGTAAGTCAAAAGGAAACGTAGTAGATCCAGTTACACTAATTGATCGTTACGGATTAGATGCATTACGTTACTACTTACTTCGCGAAGTTCCATTTGGATCTGATGGCGTATTCACACCAGAGGGATTTGTTGAACGAATTAACTTTGATTTAGCGAATGACTTAGGAAACTTATTAAATCGTACAGTAGCTATGATTGATAAATACTTTAATGGGGAAATCCCTGCATTTAAAGCGAATGTAACTGAGTTCGATGAAACGCTAGTTACATTTGCGAAGGATACATTGAAAAAAGTAGAAGAGGCAATGGAGAATATGGAGTTCTCTGTAGCACTAAGTTCTATTTGGCAGTTAGTTAGCCGTACGAATAAATATATTGATGAAACACAGCCGTGGGTATTAGCGAAAGATGAGAATGATCGTGAAAAGTTAGCTTCTGTAATGGCTCATTTAGCAGAAGTACTTCGTCAAACAGGTATTATGCTTATGCCATTCTTAACAGTAGCACCAAGCAAGATGTTTGCTCAACTTGGACTTACTGGAGAGGCACATAAATCTTGGGAAAGCCTATCTACAATTGGCTGTATTCCAGCTGGAACAAAAGTAGAAAAAGGAAACCCGATTTTCCCTCGTTTGGAAATGGAAGTAGAGGTAGAGTATATTAAAGAACAAATGCAAGCCTCTGCTCCTAAAGTAGAAGAGAAAAAAGAAGAAGAACCGAAAGCAGAAGAAATTACAATTGATGATTTCTTTAAAGTAGAATTACGAGTAGCTGAAGTAATATCAGCTGAACCTGTGAAAAAAGCAGATAAGTTGTTAAAAATTCAGCTTGATTTAGGAACAGAAAAGCGTCAAGTTGTTTCGGGAATTGCAAAATTCTACTCACCAGAAGATCTAAAAGGTAAAAAGGTAATTTGTGTAACAAACTTAAAACCTGTAAAATTACGTGGTGAATTATCACAAGGTATGATTTTAGCAGGTGAAGAAAATGGCGTATTGTCATTAGCAACAATCGACCAAAATTTACCGAATGGTACAAAGATCAAGTAATTGAGACAAGAAAAGAGATGTTTCACGTGTAACATGTGTGAAGCATCTTTTTTCTTTTTAAATTCCCTTTTTTTGCATTAAAATTGTAGTATTGTTATCGTTAAGTTAGAAAAGGCTTAATTTTTTTCTAGGATAGAATTGATTTCAATATAAAAGGAGTTATTTATTATGTTGTTTGATACACATTCACATTTAAATGCAGAGCAGTTTGAAGAAGATTTACAAGAAGTTATTGCAAGGATGAAAGAAGCGGGAGTTACATATACAGTTGTTGTGGGATTCGATGAAGTAACAATAAAAAAAGCGATTGAACTAGCTGAAGCCTATGATTTTATTTACGCTGCAGTTGGATGGCATCCCGTTGATGCAATCGACATGACAGAGGAACATTTAGCTTGGTTAGAAGAATTAGCTGCTCACCCTAAAGTAGTTGCTCTTGGAGAAATGGGACTAGATTATCACTGGGATAAGTCTCCAAAAGAAATACAGAAGGAAGTATTCCGTAAACAAATTGCATTAGCTAAAAAGGTAAAATTACCGATTATTATACATAACCGCGATGCAACTCAAGATATTGTTGATATCCTAGAGGAGGAGAATGCAGCTGAAGTGGGAGGCATTATGCATTGCTTTAGCGGTAGTGTAGAAGTAGCACAGCGATGTGTTGATATGAACTTTTTAATTTCATTAGGTGGGCCTGTTACATTTAAAAATGCGAAAAAACCGAAAGAAGTTGCTATGGAGATTCCATTAGAAAAATTATTGATAGAGACAGATTGTCCATATTTAACACCACATCCATTTCGAGGGAAACGAAATGAACCTAGTTATGTAAAACTAGTAGCAGAAGAAATTGCGAATTTAAAAGGAATTTCTTATGACGAGGTAGCACAAATAACAACAAAGAATGCAAAAGCTTTATTTGGTGTCGAATAAAAAAGAGTGGGGGAGCCCCATTCTTTTTTATTTTTTAGAAGAGGGATAGTAGAAATGCTAAGAGCCTATTATTTACTCATAACATAAGTGTAGAAATATTGCGGATAAATTAGGATGGAGATAGAAGTGTTACAATAAGAATAGTGAACAAAGATTTTTCTCTTCTACTTTTTAAAATGCCCGATTGGGAAAATAATAATGGAAAAGTCGTCATTTTTTTGTTTTACTAAGTAGAGACGAAACGAGTGTGGAGGCAAGCATGAAAATTAAAGAGATTATCGTTGTAGAAGGTAAAGATGATACAGTTGCGATTAAACGTGCTGTTGATGCGGATACAATCGAAACGAACGGTTCAGCAATCGGTGATCATGTTATTGAGCAAGTTAAATTAGCGCAGCAAAAACGAGGCGTTATTATTTTCACAGATCCGGATTATCCTGGAGAGCGTATTCGAAAAATTATTTCTGACAAGGTTCCTGGATGTAAGCATGCTTTTTTACCGAAGGAAGAAGCACTTGCTAAAAGGAAAAAAGGTGTTGGTATCGAACATGCTTCTAATGAGTCGATTCGCCGTGCTTTAGAGAATATACATGAAGAAATGGAAGCTTACACAAGTGAAATTAGTTGGAGTGATCTAGTCGATGCGGGCTTAGTGGGCGGAGAAATGGCAAAGAGTCGCAGAGAAAGAATGGGTAAGCTATTAAAGATTGGTTATACAAATGCAAAACAGTTACATAAACGTTTACAAGTGTTTCAAGTTTCAAAGGAATCATTTGCAGAAGCTTATAAGCAAGTAATACAGGAGGAAAAAAAATGAAGGATATCGCAACACCAAATCGTACAAAAGACATTGTTGAAAAGTATGGATTTTCATTCAAAAAAAGTTTAGGGCAAAATTTTTTAATTGATACAAATGTATTAAATCGTATCGTTGATCACGCAGAAATCGGTTCAGAAAGTGGCGCAATTGAAATTGGACCAGGTATCGGTGCATTAACAGAGCAATTGGCAAAGCGCGCTAAAAAAGTAGTGGCTTTTGAAATTGATCAGAGATTATTACCAATTTTAGACGAGACGTTAGCTCCATATAGCAACGTTACAGTTATAAATAAAGATGTACTAAAAGCAGATGTACATGAAGTGTTTAGTGAGCAATTCGAAGAAGGACAAGATGTAATGGTAGTAGCTAACTTACCATACTACATTACAACGCCAATCTTATTTAAATTGCTTGAAGAAAAATTACCCGTTCGTGGATTTGTTGTTATGATGCAAAAAGAAGTTGGAGATCGTTTAGCTGCTAAACCTGGAACGAAAGAATATGGTTCTTTATCAATTGCGATTCAGTATTATACAGAGGTGGAAACAGTTATGACTGTACCGCGTACAGTGTTTGTACCACAACCAAATGTTGATTCTGCGATTATCCGTCTTCTAAAGCGTCCTAAACCAGTTGTAGAAGTGAAAGATGAAACTTTCTTCTTTGAAGTAGTACGAGCGAGTTTCGCACAGCGTCGTAAAACGTTAATGAATAATTTATCAAATAATTTAAATGGTTTCCCGAAAGATAAAGAGTTGTTGGATCGAATTTTAACAGAAGTAGGAATTGATCCGAGGCGAAGAGGCGAAACGCTATCTATCGAAGAATTTGCAACATTAAGTAATGCATTAGTTCTTCATAAATTGTCATAAGAATATGAAAGGGACAGTTCAACTTGAGCTGTCCCTTTTGTCACCTTTCCTTTCCTAAATTCATACTTTAAAAGCAGGTAAGATGGCCTAACGAGTTTGGAGGTAGGAGAATGGCTTTACATGTTGGAGAATTAGTGGAACGATATTCTCATAATAGGGATATTCTTTTTCGTATTATAGAAATAAAAGGCGAGATCGCGATATTGTTTGGGGAAGAAATTAGACTTGTGGCGGATGCGCCGCTTGAAGATTTAATTAGTATAGATCAAAGAGAACATAAAAAAAGAGTGAAGCGTGAAAAAGAAACAATGGAGCGTACGTACCGTTTATTTCAACAAGATTATGTATTAATGAAACAAAGACATGAACACACTTCAACAGGTGGATATACAAGTGAAGTGAATTATTTTCAGATGCCAGGGCGTGTATTGCATATAGATGGAGATCCTTTATATTTGCGCAAGTGTTTAGATTTATATAATAAAATAGGCGTTCCTGTACAAGGTATTCATTGTAAGGAAACGGAGATGCATGAAAAGGTAGTAGACTTAATCGATCATTTTCGTCCAGATATTTTAGTCATTACAGGACATGATGCATATACAAAGTCAAAAGGAGTTATGGGAGATTTAGCAGCATATAGACATTCTAGACATTTTGTACAGGCTGTTCGAGAAGTGCGAAAAAAATATCCATCGTTAGATCAACTCGTTATTTTTGCTGGAGCTTGTCAATCACACTTTGAGGCGCTGATTCGAGCAGGTGCTAATTTTGCTAGTTCGCCATCTAGAATTAATATTCATGCTCTAGATCCTGTATATGTAGTTGGCAAAGTTAGTTTCACTTCATTTATGGAAAGAGTCAATGTATGGGATGTTGTGCGTAATACAATTACTGGTGAAAAAGGACTAGGCGGAATTGAAACGAGAGGGATTTTACGAACTGGATTACCCTTTCAACTTTATGATGAATGAGCAAGGTACATACGTATCTTGCTTTTTTATGTGGAAATGATGTAAATGGGTTTGGATAAAAAGTTTCAAGAACGTGCAGACTATACAATGATACTTGTACAATATAGTATTTCTTCTATCTATTCAAACGCATGATGTTTTTATAAGGATATTGTCTGTAAATTGCGGTTAATAATTGGGATAGATATATCGTGTTTTAAGTGTTCAATCTAAATTACAGCGAGGTGTAGCAAGGGATATGTCAAAACGTTTAGATGATATTAAAAACGAATTAGATCACCATCTTGGACAGCGACTGATGTTAAAGGCGAATAGTGGAAGAAGAAAAACTGTGGAGCAATCGGGTGTACTTGCAGAAACGTATCGTTCGGTCTTTGTTGTACAATTAGACCAACAAGAAGACGCGTTGCAACGTGTATCGTATAGTTATGCAGATGTTTTAACAGAGACAGTAGAGTTAACATTTTACGATGAACCCCATAATGAAGCATTTTATAATTAATGTGTTATTTGTTACATATATTCCCACAAATGAAAAGCTATATTATTTTGCATACTAATTATACCGTAGCAAAATAAGGAGGGACTCTGCATTGAGTAGACGAAGAGGAGTCATGTCAAATCAATTTAAAGAAGAGCTTGCAAAAGAGCTTGGCTTTTATGATGTTGTTCAGAAAGAAGGATGGGGCGGAATTCGTGCGAAAGATGCTGGTAATATGGTGAAACGTGCTATAGAAATTGCGGAACAGCAATTAATGAAACGAAACCAGTAGTTGTAAGATACTTTCTATGCTACGGTAGCCGAGGAGAGATTCCTCGGCTTTTTGCACGCTAAAAGGTGCCATCATTTGATATAAGTAGTTTCATTCTGAATGCTTTTCGTTATAATTAGGGAAGTGTCATCGTCTTACTATAAATTTATGGTAAAATAAACGATAAAAGATTGAGTACATAGAGTGGGTGAATAGATTGAAGCTACTAGTGAAAGCGCCAGCAAAGATTAATCTGTCGTTAGATGTACTGGGAAAAAGACAAGACGGATATCATGAAGTGAAAATGATTATGACAACAATTGATTTAGCAGATCGTTTAGAGCTAACGGAATTAGCAGAAGACCGTATTGAAATTTTGTCCCATAATCGGTATGTCCCAGACGACCAACGCAACTTAGCTTATCAAGCAGCGAAATTATTAAAAGAGAAGTTTAATGTGAAAAAAGGTGTATCTATTACTATTGAAAAAACGATTCCAGTAGCCGCTGGATTAGCAGGTGGAAGTAGTGATGCAGCAGCGACATTACGTGGCCTTAATAAGTTATGGAATTTAGGGATTACAATCGATGAGTTAGCAGAGCTTGGCGCAGAAATTGGGTCAGATGTATCGTTTTGTGTATACGGCGGAACTGCGATCGCCACTGGAAGAGGAGAAAAAATTGAACACATAAAGACTCCACCTTCTTGTTGGGTTATTTTAGCAAAGCCTCACATTGGTGTATCGACTGCTGACGTATATGGAAATTTAAAATTGAATTGTGTTACACATCCAAATGTAGATAAAATGGTTGAAGTCATTAATGGCGGGGACTATAAAGGAATTTGTGATACTGTTGGTAACGTTTTAGAAGATGTGACATTTGCGATGCATCCTGAAGTTGCGCGTATTAAGGCGCAGATGAAACGATTCGGTGCGGATGCTGTATTAATGAGTGGAAGTGGCCCAACTGTATTTGGTCTTGTACACCATGATTCGCGAATGCATCGTATATATAACGGATTAAAAGGATTTTGCGAACAAGTATATGCGGTACGTTTATTAGGAGAGCGAGAAACGCTTGAATAAAGACGTATAATACGTTATGATTTGTTTAGAATATTCGTGATTTGAGGTGAGAGTATGAAAATTAGACGAAGTACAAGATTGGTCGATATGACTTATTACTTGCTACAAAATCCTCGTCAGCTAGTTTCTCTCACTTTTTTTGCTGAAAGGTATCAATCGGCTAAATCATCCATTAGTGAAGATTTAGTTATTATTAAGCAAACGTTTGAACAACAAGGGGTCGGCACATTGCAAACGATACCAGGAGCAGCAGGAGGAGTGAAATATATTCCCTATATAAGTGAAGAAGAGGCAAATCTGATTATTAATGAGCTTTGTAGCTTATTTGAAAATCCAGATCGCATTTTGCCTGGCGGTTACTTATATATGACGGATCTTTTAAGTAATCCTCGCCAGATTAATGGTGCGGGGCGTTTATTTGCTTCCGTTTTTGCTAGACAACCAATTGATGCAGTTATGACCGTAGCGACGAAAGGAATTCCACTTGCTTATGCAGTGGCCAATTACTTAGATGTACCGGTGGTAATTGCTAGAAAAGATAATAAGGTAACAGAAGGACCCACTGTTAGTATTAACTATGTATCAGGTTCCTCTAAGCGAATCCAAACGATGACTTTAGCAAAGCGTAGCCTTCCAGAAGGATCTAATGTTTTAATTATTGATGATTTTATGAAAGCTGGCGGAACCATTCAAGGTATGATGAGCATGCTAGAAGAGTTTAAAGCTAACGTTGTTGGAATTGGCGTATTAGTAGAATCTACGGATATCGAAGAAAGACTTATTAATAACTTTGTATCATTAATTCGTCTGTCAGAAGTTGATGTGAAAGAAAAAGCGATTCAAGTGGAGAAGGGGAATTATTCGCTTGCGCCATTTAATGAAGGAATTGTAGAGGCTGAGTAAAAAGGGTAAAGCAGATAGCTTTATCTTTTTTTATTCTATTTATAAATTATAAAATAGGTGGACAAACTGTTTTTCGTGCACTATTTTTAAAGAGTAAAAATAAATAATAAAAGGGTGAAAAGTATGAAAGTTGTTCAAACAAGCAAAGCACCACAAGCAATCGGACCATATTCACAAGGGATTATTGTAAATAATATGTTCTATAGTTCGGGACAAATCCCGTTAACGGCAAGTGGAGAACTCGTAACGGGGGATGTAACAGTACAAACAGAGCAAGTATTTGAAAATTTACAAGCAGTATTAGCAGAAGCTGGCGCTTCATTTGATACAGTGGTAAAAACAACAGTATTCTTAAAGGATATGGATGATTTTAATGCGGTTAATGAAGTATACGGTTCTTATTTCTCTACTCATAAACCAGCGCGTTCTTGTGTACAAGTAGCAAAATTACCGAAAGATGTTTCTGTTGAAATCGAAGTAATCGCCCTAGTTAAGTAACCCTTTGTAAGCGATAACCTCTACTAATCTCTATATTCAACTACAATAAAAATTTTTATCTTAAAAATTTTTAAAAAATTAAAGGGAAAATAGAAATTTTGTGGAATTTATACAAATATATCGCTTATTTAGAAAAGGGTGGTGAACACAAGATGGAAGTGACTGACGTAAGATTACGCCGCGTAAACACAGAAGGCCGCATGAGAGCAATTGCCTCTATTACTCTAGACCATGAATTTGTTGTTCATGATATTCGTGTAATTGATGGTAATAATGGATTATTTGTAGCAATGCCAAGTAAACGTACTCCAGATGGAGAATTCCGTGACATTGCACATCCGATTAATTCTGGTACACGCTCTAAAATTCAAGATGCGGTTTTAACAGAGTATCATCGTTTAGGCGAGTTAGAAGAGGTTGAGTTTGAAGAAGCAGGCGCTTCGTAAAATTCGAATGAAAAGGGCTTTCGAAAGAAAGTCTTATAATTTTGTAGCAAACTCCTGTAAGCATTTACAGGAGTTTGTTTTTTTTTGGAATAATACTTGTTTCTAATTATAAAAATTCATATTTTGAAAAATAAGGGTAAAAAACTTCTAATTTTTTCAAAATCATTTAAAATAGTATAGCTTATTTCTTAAAAAAGATACTAAAGAGTAAAACATCGTATAAGAATTATGGTAAAATTTAATAGTTATAATGTGTTTCTTGAAATATATGATGATTTAGGATAATATCGTTAATGGATAAATAGGTTGCGATGGAGGGTCTATATGTCAAACAGATTTGCAGTGATTCTAGCTGCAGGTAAAGGCACACGTATGAAGTCCAAGCTATACAAAGTGCTACATCCTGTATGTGGAAAACCAATGGTACAACATGTGGTCGATCAAGTATCTCAATTAGGGATGCAGAAACTTGTAACAGTCGTTGGACATGGTGCTGAAATGGTACAAGAACAGCTAGGAAACGTAAGTGAGTTTGCATTACAAGCAGAACAACTTGGTACAGCACATGCTGTCGATCAAGCTGCAAATGTACTTGCAAATGAAGAAGGAACAACTTTAGTTATTTGTGGTGATACACCTCTAATAACTGCTGAAACGATGGAAGCATTGCTTCAGCAACACGAAGAAGCGGGAGCAATGGCAACGGTACTAACAGCGTACATAGAAGAGCCTGCTGGATATGGCCGTATCGTTCGTAATGAGAATGGTCATGTTGAAAAGATTGTTGAGCATAAGGATGCAAATGAAAAAGAATTAGCTATTAAAGAAATCAATACAGGTACGTATTGTTTTGATAATAAAGCTCTATTTGCTTCACTTTCTAAAGTTTCAAATGATAATGTACAGGGTGAATATTACCTTCCGGATGTTATTGAAATTTTAAAAAATGAAGGTCATATTGTATCAGCTTATCAAACAGAGCACTTCGATGAAACGTTAGGTGTTAACGACAGAGTCGCTCTATCGCAAGCGGAAATTATTATGAAAAACCGTATTAACCGAAAGAACATGGTAAATGGTGTTACAATTATTGATCCAAGTAACACATACATTTCTGCTGATGCAATTATTGGCAGCGATACAGTTCTTCACCCAGGAACAATTATTGAGGGTAACACTGTAATTGGTTCTGATTGTGAAATTGGACCACATACAGTAATTCGCGATAGTGAAATTGGAGAGCGTACGGTAATTCGTCAATCTACTGTACATGACAGCAAACTTGGTACGGAAGTATCAGTTGGTCCATTTGCACATATTCGCCCAGATTCAGTTATTGGAGATGAAGTGCGCGTTGGAAACTTCGTAGAAATCAAAAAAACTGTTTTTGGTAATAGAAGTAAAGCTTCACACTTAAGTTATATCGGGGATGCACAAATTGGAGAAGACGTGAATCTTGGTTGCGGTTCAATTACGGTGAACTACGACGGAAAGAATAAATTTAAAACTGTGATTGGTAACGGGGTATTTATTGGATGTAATTCAAATCTTGTTGCTCCTGTAACAGTTGAAGATGGTGCTTATGTGGCAGCAGGCTCTACAATTACAGAGAATGTTCCATCAAAAGCATTATCAGTAGCACGTGCACGTCAAGTTAACAAAGAAGACTATGTTGATCAATTGCTGAATAAGAAAAAATCATAATGTGGAGGGTTAATCTAGATGTCGACTCAATATCTAAATTCTAATTTGAAAGTATTCTCTTTAAACTCTAATAAGGAACTTGCTGAGCAAATCGCAAAGCATATTGGAGTAGGACTAGGAAAATGTTCTGTTGATCGTTTTAGTGATGGAGAAGTTCAAATTAACATTGAAGAAAGTATTCGTGGTTGCGATGTATTCATTATTCAATCTACAAGCTTCCCAGTAAACGAACATATCATGGAATTACTTATTATGATTGATGCATTAAAACGTGCATCTGCAAAAACAATTAATATTGTTATTCCTTACTATGGTTATGCGCGTCAAGACCGTAAAGCGCGTTCTCGTGAACCAATTACATCTAAACTTGTAGCAAACTTGCTTGAAACAGCAGGTGCAACTCGTGTAATCACTCTAGATTTACATGCTCCACAAATTCAAGGATTCTTTGATATCCCAATCGACCATTTAATGGGTGTACCGATTCTTTCAGATTACTTTGAAACAAAAGGTCTTAAAGATATCGTAATCGTATCTCCTGATCACGGTGGTGTAACTCGTGCTAGAAAAATGGCAGACCGTCTAAAAGCGCCAATCGCTATTATTGATAAGCGTCGTCCTCGTCCGAATGTATCGGAAGTAATGAACATTATCGGTAATATTGAAGGCAAAACAGCAATTTTAATTGATGACATCATTGATACAGCTGGTACAATTACATTAGCGGCAAACGCTCTTGTTGAGAACGGTGCTTCTGAAGTATATGCTTGCTGTACACATCCAGTATTATCTGGTCCAGCAATTGAGCGTATTCAAAATTCGAATATTAAAGAGTTAGTTGTAACGAACTCTATCGTATTACCAGAAGAAAAGAAAATTGATAAAGTACATGAACTTTCAGTGGCTCCATTAATCGGAGAAGCAATCATTCGTGTATACGAAGAAGAATCGGTAAGTGTATTATTCAATTAATTGGATAGAATGAGACGTAACCAAGATTGGTTACGTCTTTTCGTATCGAAAAAAGAAAGTAGTGGTACAAGAATGAAATTAATAGTAGGACTTGGGAACCCAGGTAGAGAATATGAATTAACAAGGCATAATATTGGGTTTATGGCGATTGATGAACTTGCCAAGCGTTGGAATATTTCTTTGAATGAACAAAAATTCAAAGGGTTATTTGGTGCAGGCTTTGTTAATGGGGAAAAGGTAATCTTATTAAAGCCACTTACATATATGAATTTATCTGGGGAAAGTATCCGTCCACTTATGGATTATTATAAAATTGATGTCGAGGACTTCATCGTCATGTATGATGATTTAGATATTCCTGTAGGTAAATTACGCCTTCGCATGAAAGGAAGTGCAGGTGGACATAATGGTGTGAAATCAACAATTTCACATTTAGGAACACAAGAATTTCAACGTATCCGCATGGGAATCGATCGTCCGAAAAATGGGATGAAAGTAGTGGATTATGTATTAGGGCGTTTTACGTCTGAAGAACTTCCTGGTGTTAATCAATCCATTGAAAAGACAGCAGATGCATGTGAAGAGTGGTTAAATAAACCTTTTCTCCAAATTATGAATACTTTTAATAGTTAAGCGTATAATCTGGAATATTTTATTTTGCTTTAACCCATACTAGTAGTAACTGGATATTTAGGAGGCTAGTATGGAAGGGTATTATTACTGCAGACATTGCGAGAGTAATGTAGGCTCCGTTACCGTAGAAAAAGTATATAGCGACGTTTTGCTTCAACTAACAGAGCAAGAAGTGGTGGATATGATTCATTTTCATGAGAATGGAAATATATATATAAAAACAATTTGTGAATCGTGTCAAGAAACGCTCGCATCTTATCCTGAGTATTATGAATATGAAAAATTTCTGCAATAAAATGTTATCGCTTTGGCATGTCCAAAGCATTTTTCTGTTTTCTTTTTCCAAAATATTTGCATAAAATATAGTAACTTGCTCTTTATGTTGAGAGGAGTTTTGATAATGATAGGTTTATTAGAGCAGTTTTATAAAAATGAAGAGATACAATCGGTTATTAATGGGTTAGAAGATGGGTTGAAAGAGCAACTTATATCGGGTATGGCTACATCTTCTCGTTCATTATTAATGGCAGCTTTATATAAAAAAACAAAAAAATCGCAACTAATTGTGACGCACAATTTATATCAAGCGCAAAAAGTACATGAAGATTTAGTGGCTTTACTTGGTGAAAAAGATGTGTGGTTATATCCCGTAAATGAATTGATAGCATCGGAAATTGGTGTTGCAAGTCCAGAATTGAAGGCGCAGCGTATTGAAGTGTTAAATCGCTTAGCAGCGGGAGAGAATGGGATTATTGTAGCGCCAGTTGCAGGACTACGTAGATTTTTACCGATAAAAGAATTATGGAAGCAAAGGCAAATTGAAATCAATCTAGGGCAAGAGATTGATTTAGATGGACTTTTGCATACTTTACATCATATTGGCTACGAGCGTAAGTCAATGGTAGAAGCTCCAGGAGAGTTCAGTTTACGCGGAGGAATATTAGATATTTACCCATTAACGGAAGAATTACCATTTCGTATTGAATTCTTCGATACAGAAGTCGATTCTATTCGATTGTTTGATGTGGATGAACAGCGCTCTCAAGATAAAAAGGAAAGTGTTAAGTTCGGTCCAGCAACAGAGTTTTTATTTTCACAGGAAGAATTGAAATCGGGAATTAAGCATCTTGAAGAAGGTTTGACTAAGACGATGCAAAAGCTCTCCGATGATAAATTAAAGACTACAGTACTTGAGACGGTAAGTCATGAAATTGAGATGTTGAAAAACGGGCAAAGTATAGAACAAATGTTTAAATATTTATCTATTTTCTATAAAGAACCTGCTAGTCTGATAGATTATTTACCAGAAGATGGCGTTGTGATTTTAGATGAAATTTCCCGTATTCAAGAAACGGCATCACATCTCGAAACAGAAGAAGCGGAATGGTATATATCACTTCTTGGTGAGGGGACAATTATTCAGGACTTATCTTTCTCCCATTCGTTTGAGGAGTTTCTTCATCATAAAAAAAGAAGTTTTGTATATTTAACGTTATTCTTGCGCCATATAGCACATACACATCCACAAAATATTGTGAATGTGACATGTAAAACAATGCAAGATTTCCACGGACAGATGCAGTTGTTAAAAACTGAAATTGATAGATGGAATGAAGGGCATTCTACGACCGTTGTGCTCGGAACAGATGATGAACGTGTAAAAAAACTACAACATATTTTAAGTGATTATGATATTGATGCAGACATTGTAGAGGCTACAGATATTTTATTGCCTGGAAGGTTACAAATTGCTGTTGGTGATTTACATGCAGGGTTTGAAATGCCGATGCAAAAGCTTGTTGTTATTACTGAAAAGGAGCTTTTTCATAAGAAGGTTAAAAAATCACAACGTAAGCAAAAGTTATCTAACGCTGAACGTATTAAAAGTTATTCGGAATTAAAAGTTGGAGACTATGTAGTTCATGTAAATCATGGTATAGGTAAATTTTTAGGTATTGAGACATTAGAGATTAAGGGTGTTCATAAAGATTATTTAAATATTAAATATCAAGGTAATGATAAGTTATATGTTCCGATTGAACAAATTGATCAAGTGCAAAAATATGTAGGATCTGAAGGTAAGGATCCGAAAGTTTATAAATTAGGTGGGAATGATTGGAAGAAGGTTAAAACGAAAGTTGAAAAATCTGTACAAGACATTGCAGATGACCTAATTAAATTGTATGCCGAGCGCGAAGCTTCAAAAGGTTATGCATATACACCAGATACGGCAGAACAACAAGAATTCGAATCTTCTTTCCCATATCAAGAGACAGAGGATCAATTACGTTCTATTGACGAAATTAAGAAAGATATGGAACGTGGACGTCCGATGGATAGGCTTCTTTGTGGTGACGTAGGGTATGGAAAGACTGAGGTAGCCATTCGTGCGGCATTTAAAGCAATTATGGATGAAAAACAAGTTGCGATTTTAGTACCGACAACCATTCTTGCACAACAACACTATGAAACAATTCGAGAGCGTTTTCAAGATTACCCGATTAATATAGGGTTACTAAGTAGATTCCGTACGCGGAAACAACAAAATGAAACGATTAAGGGTTTAAAAGATGGAACGGTAGATATTGTAATCGGAACACATCGTATTTTATCTAAAGATGTTACCTATAAAGATTTAGGACTTCTTATTATTGATGAGGAACAAAGATTCGGTGTTACGCATAAAGAAAAAATTAAACAATTGAAAGCAAATGTTGACGTTTTAACGTTAACGGCAACTCCGATTCCGCGTACACTTCATATGTCTATGCTTGGTGTGCGTGATTTATCTGTAATTGAGACACCGCCAGAGAATAGGTTCCCAGTACAAACATATGTAGTGGAGTATAATCCAGCATTAATGCGAGAAGCGATAGAGCGAGAGCTTGCAAGAGGAGGTCAAATTTACTTCTTATATAACCGTGTGGAGGATATTGAAAGAAAAGCAGATGAAATTTCGATGTTAGTTCCAGACGCTCGTGTAACATACGCACACGGGAAAATGAATGAAAGTGAATTAGAGTCTGTTATGCTATCGTTTTTAGAGGGGCAGCATGATGTTCTTGTAAGTACAACAATTATTGAGACGGGTGTAGATATTCCGAATGTAAATACATTAATTGTATTTGATGCAGATCGTATGGGATTATCACAGTTGTATCAGCTTCGTGGTCGTGTTGGACGTTCTAATCGCGTCGCGTATGCATACTTTGCATACAAACGCGATAAAGTGTTATCGGAAGTTGCAGAGAGACGTCTGCAGGCAATTAAAGAGTTTACAGAGCTTGGATCTGGTTTCAAAATTGCGATGAGAGACTTATCAATTCGTGGTGCGGGTAATTTGTTAGGGGCAGAACAACATGGATTTATTGATTCTGTCGGATTTGATCTATATTCTCAAATGCTAAAAGATGCAATTGAACAGCGCAGGGGAACAGACGGAGTTGAAAATACAGTTAATGTTGAAATTGATTTAGAAGTAGATGCATATTTACCGGATGCGTATATTTCAGATAGTAAGCAAAAAATTATGATGTATAAACAATTTAGAGGTGTTTCTGCAATTGAGGATATTGAAGAGCTGCAGGAAGAGATGATAGATAGATTTGGTGATTACCCACAAGAAGTTGGTTATTTATTACAAATCGCAAATATTAAAGTGTTAGCAATGAAAGAACAAATTGAGTTAATTAAGCAAAATAAATTTGAAGTAACGTTCCTGTTTTCTGAACAAGCAAGCCAAAATATCGATGGTGGAAAATTATTTATGCTAGGGAATAGTTTTGGTCGTATGATTGGTCTTGGTATGGAAGGATCACAATTGAAAATTGTGATGAAAACGAATGGATTAGAGACATCGAAATGGTTAACAATTGCTGAAAATTTATTAAAAGGCTTACCAGATGTAAAAAAAGAAGTAATAAATGCCTAATTTAAGATAAAAAATACAATTCGACGTGCATAGAAGAACTAATGTGTAAAATACTATGTTTAACAGTTGGTGATTTTTACATGAACAGGTAAATTCACTACTTTTGATCATCAGTAGAAAGTGAGGCAGCATTAGAATGAAAGCAACTGGAATCGTACGTCGAATTGATGATTTAGGCAGGGTAGTAATCCCGAAGGAAATTCGTAGAACTTTACGTATTCGAGAAGGAGACCCACTAGAAATATTTGTTGATCGCGATGGAGAAGTGATTTTGAAAAAATATTCTCCAATTAGTGAACTGGGTAATTTTGCAAAAGAATATACGGAAGCTTTATACGATAGCTTAGGACATAATGTGCTTGTATGTGATCGTGATTCTATTATCGCAGTAGCAGGCATATCTAAAAAAGAATACTTAAATAAAAGTGTTGGCGATTTAATTGAGAAGACAATGGAAGAGCGTAAGTCTGTAATTATGACAGATGAAAGCGAAATTTCAATTATTGATGGAGTAACAGAAAAGGTTACTTCTTATACAATTGGCCCAATTGTTGCGAATGGGGATCCAATTGGAGCTGTTGTTATCTTCTCTAAAGAGGCTATTATAAGTGAAGTAGAGCATAAGTCAGTAAATACAGCTGCAAGCTTTTTAGCGAAACAAATGGAGCAGTAGTGAAGTGTAATTTCTATAAGTAGCAATCTTTCCTAATTATGATATTTCTATTTGAGAAATTAACTATTTGGAGATATAAGTATATTGAACGAAGGTAGCTCTTTGCTACCTTTTTTCATTGAATATTTTTGTTGTTGAAAGAAGTCAGTGGATGTAAGGAATATGAAGGAGAGCCAGTTTTTCTTTGTGATATAATACGAGGGGCGAGAATAGAAAAAGGAGTTTTCTTGTATGGAAGCGAAGAAGTATCAAGCCTTTTGGCGTGGGGCTATTATATTAACAATCGCAAGTTTTGTTACGAAAGTATTAAGCGCTTTTTACCGTATTCCATATCAAAATATAGCGGGTGATATTGGTTTTTATATTTACCAACAAATTTATCCGTTTTATGGATTTTGTTTAATTTTAGCTACTTATGGGTTTCCTATTATTATTTCAAAAATGGTCGCAGAAAGATTAGAACAAGGAAAACAAAAAGAAGCGAAAGAAATTATTTGTGTATCTTTTTGGTTTTTATTGGGAATCGGATTTGTGGGGTTTTTCATACTGTTCTTCGGTGCCGAAACAATTGCATCGGCTATGGGCGATATACATTTAGATAAATTATTACGTGTTATTTCGTTTTCATTCCTACTAATGCCATTTTTATCTGTAGCGAGAGGATATTTTCAAGGATTCAATAATATGATGCCGACGGCTGTTTCGCAAGTAATTGAACAAACGATTCGTGTTTCTATTATTGTATTTTTATCACTATTCCTTATTGCTCATGGATTTGATTTATATACAGTTGGTGCGGGTGCTATGCTAGGCTCAATTGCAGGTGGGCTTATTGGGATTATCGTACTTTTACTTTATATGCGTCATGATTTCCGGTCTATTTTCTTTAAAAGTTGGAAGAGAGTTGGAGATAAAAAAAGGATTATTAGAATCCTTTTTTGGCAGGGATTAGCGATTTGTGTTAGTAATTTAGTCCTTATTTTTATACAAATGGCGGATTCTATTTCTTTTTATACCTTGCTTATTCGCGCGGGAGAGCAAGTTGAAAATGCAAAGGTACTAAAAGGTGTTTATGATAGAAGTATCCCGCTTATGCAATTAGGTACCGTTGTGACAACTTCTTTCTCATTGTCACTTATTCCTATTATTACAGCGGCGAAAGAAAGAGGAGATCTTTCCTTTATTCAAGAAAAGGTAAAGTTAGCAATGAAAATAACATTTGTTATTGGATTTGCAGCAGCCATCGGATTAACTTGTATTATTCAGCCTACAAATATTATGTTATTTGAGAATAGTGATGGGTCAGATGTGTTATCGATTTTATCTTTATCTATTTTATTTAGCTCATTGTCAATTACAACTGCTTCTATTTTGCAAGGGTTGGGACAAATATTAAAACCAGCAATATTCGTTTTATTTGGAGGTTGTTTGAAGCTAGCTTTAAACTATATATTAATGCCTTATTTTGGTGTGAAGGGAGCTGCAATTGCAACTTTAGTTGCGCTTATTGTAATTGCCTTGCTAAATAGTGTGTTACTTATGCGAGCTGTATCAGAGCCGCTTATTGATAAGCGGAATATGTTAGGTGTAGTTATTAGTGGTATTGGTATGGGATTTGTATTATTAATCTTTATGCGTGTGTTGCGAATGTCTGGATTAGTAATTGATACAGGACATAGAGGAATTGCGACGCTTGAAGCGCTGTTAGGTGTAGCCATCGGCGGATTAGCATATATGTTTTTGATTTTAAAATTACGTGTATTTACAAAAGAAGAATTAGGAACCGTTATGAAACAAGAGAAAAAAGAAGGTTCATTGAAGAAGAGTGGATAGAGGTGACTGGTTGTGAGTGGAATCATTACTATTTTAGGATTAGGTGCTGGTGAGTTAGATCAGTTAACGATGGGTGTATATCGAAAGATAAAAGAAGCGGACCATATGTTTGTTAGAACGAAGGAACACCCAGTTATAGAAGAATTGGAGAAAGAAGGCATAAAATATACAGCTTTCGACGATGTATACGAAGCGCATGATACATTTGAAATCGTATATGAAACAATCGCGAATACGTTGTTAGAACAAGCTAAAGGTACAGAAATTATTTATGCAGTTCCTGGTCATCCGCTTGTAGCAGAAAGAACAGTTCAGCTACTTTTGGAAAAAGGAGAGGTAGCAAATATTGAAGTGCGACTTGAAGGTGGACAAAGTTTCCTTGATCCGATGTTTGCGAGTCTAAAAATTGATCCGATTGAAGGATTTCAATTAATTGATGCTACATCATTTGAAAGAGGACAATTAGAATTACGTCAACATTTAATCTTTTGTCAAGTGTATGATGCGTTTGTTGCTTCAGATGTGAAACTGCCGTTAATGGAGATGTTGCCAGATGATTACGAAGTGTATATCGTAACAGCTGCCGGAACTTCATTTGAGCAAGTAAAAAAAGTGCCATTATACATGTTAGATCATGAAACGGAATTAAATAATTTAACGAGTGTATATGTACCGCCAGTTAAGGAACGTGAATCCTTGTATCAGCAGTTTGATGTGCTTAGAGCAATTATTGCTGATCTTCGTGGACCGAATGGTTGCCCGTGGGATAAAAAGCAAACTCATCAATCTTTAAAGAAATACTTAATTGAAGAGGCATATGAAGTGCTAGAAGCCATTGATGAAGAGGATGATGATCATTTAGTAGAAGAACTGGGTGATATATTATTACAAGTTATGCTTCATGCCCAAATTGGAGAGGATGAAGGTTGGTTCTCCATAGATGATATTATTCGAACTTTATCTGAGAAAATGGTTCGTCGTCACCCACATGTGTTTGGGAATACGGATGTAAATAATGCTGATGAAGTAATCGCGAATTGGGAAGAGATTAAAAAACAAGAAAAGGGATTCGTGAAAGAATCTGTTTTAACGGGTATTCCAAAAAGCTTACCGCAGCTAATGCGTGCTTATGAAATTCAGAAGAAAGCTGGAAAGGTTGGATTTGATTGGGTTGACGTGCAGCCGATGATAGAGAAAGCCTTAGAAGAATGGCAAGAATTCCAGCAAGAAGTTGTAAACATGGATGAGGAAAAGATGCTAGGTGAATTTGGTGATTTAATATTTGCATTTGTTAATATAGCTCGTCATTATAAAATAGATCCAGAAGAAGCGTTGCGTTCAACTAATGAGAAATTTACCGGTCGTTTTTTATACATGGAAGCAAAAGTAGCAGAAATGAATAAAGAAATGCAAGATTTATCATTAGAACAGTTAGATGTTTTATGGGAAGAGGCCAAACAAACAGAGCGTTAATAGGGGGACTTGATATGCGTTTAGATAAGTTTTTGAAAGTGTCACGTTTAATTAAAAGAAGAACATTAGCAAAAGAAGTATCTGATCAAGGAAGAATATCCATTAATGGTCAAGTGGCAAAAGCGAGTTCAGATGTAAAGGTAGATGATGAATTAACAATTCGTTTTGGTCAAAAAATAGTAACTGTGAAAGTAAATGAATTGAAAGAAACGACTAAAAAAGAAGATGCAGCAAACATGTATAGTATAGTTCGCGAAGAAAAAGTAAAAGCAGAAGAAGGCTTGTTCTAAAATGGATCACCCCTTCATACATTACTATTAGCTAGTATAAAGCTATGGAGGGATTTTCGTGAATAATGGTTACTCACCTACGTCTTCTAATCAACAAAATGTTTCTGTAGAGCATGATATTATTATGCGTGGCAGGCGTGTAATCGATATTACTGGTGTAAAGCAAGTGGAGAGTTTTGATAGCGAAGAGTTTTTACTTGAGACTGTAATGGGCTTTTTAACAATTCGTGGTCAAAATTTACAAATGAAGAATTTAGATGTAGAAAAGGGTGTTGTATCGATTAAAGGGAAAATTCATGAGATGCTGTATATCGATGAGAATCAAGGGGAGAAAACTAAAGGTTTCTTTAGTAAGTTGTTTAAATGAGCCTAACAATTCAGTTGTATACAATGCTTTCAATGATTGGAATGGGTGCTTGGATTGGTGCATCTTTAGATACGTATCAACGATTCTTAAAACGCCAAGAGCGTAAACGTTGGCTTGTATTTATACATGATATACTATTTTGGATTGTCCAAGCCTTATTCGTTTTTTATGTATTACTGCTCGTGAATGAAGCTGAATTACGTATATATGTATTTTTGGCATTACTATGCGGTTTTGCGGCATATCAAAGTTTATTGAAAGCAGTATACATGAAGATGTTAAATTTTCTCATCTATATTTTTGTACAAACAATACAATTTTTTGTTCGAATTATACAGCTACTCATGATAAAACCTGTTATTATTATAGCGCAGCTATTTATTGCATTTATATTATTCTTATTTCGTGTACTGCTTTCAATTGGACATGTGTTATGGAAAATGGCGATTTGGATATTACTTTTCATTTGGAAAGTTTTTTTCTGGCCTGTTCGATTTATTGCTTCACTCATATGGAAACTTCTCCCTAATCGTGTTAAACTTTTTATAACGAAGCATGTAGGGTTCCTGCAATATATAGCAAAGTTGAAGGGACATATCTTCCAATTATGGGAGCGTATAAAAAAGAAGTTAGGGGGACCTCGGAAATGAGGGAACTGAGACAAAGAACAATCGAAAAACAGAGTCCAAATCCTGTTAAAGAACATATAATACAAACGGATGAGAACAGGAAGCGACTTTATCGCCGTTTAGCGGTTTTTCTTGTCTTTGCTTTTACAATTATTGCGAGTATTAGTGTAACGTTTTATCAACAAAACAGTTCCATTAAAGCAAAAGAAGCAAAAGTTAAGGACATGAAAAAAGAACTGGATTCATTAACGAAAAAAGAAAAAAGTCTAAAAGACGAAGTTCAAAAGTTAAATGATGAAGAGTACGTTTTAAAGATTGCTAGAAGGGATTATTTCTTCTCCGGAAAAGGGGAGATAATTTTTCCTGTTTCTAAGTAGAGTATGTCTTATTGACACTATATTTTAGGATTATATATAATAAAGTAAAATTTGACTTTTTAACCACTAAGGAGGAGCATTTTTTTTATGTCAATCGAGGTAGGCAGCAAGTTACAGGGTAAAGTAACAGGTATTACAAATTTTGGCGCTTTTGTGGAGCTGCCAGAAGGCTTAACGGGTCTTGTTCATATTAGTGAAGTTGCTGATAATTATGTGAAAGATATTAACGATCACTTAAAAGTGGGCGACCAAGTAGAAGTAAAAGTTATTAATGTTGAAAAAGATGGAAAAATTGGTCTATCTATTAAAAAAGCGAAAGAACGCGAAAAAACAGAAGGAGATCGTCCACGTGGTGAATACCAACAACGTGGTGGTGATCAACAACGTTCTGGACGTCCACAACGTAATAATCGTTCTTTCAACAGAGATAACCGCGGTGGCGGTAACGACCGAGCTCCAAAAGAAACATTTGAGCAAAAGATGGCACGCTTTTTAAAAGATAGTGAAGATCGTTTAACTTCTTTAAAGCGTAACACAGAATCTAAACGTGGTGGCCGTGGCGCGCGTCGCGGATAATAAGAACGTTTAATGTTTAGCATATAGAGAGGTACCCAGGGTCATTACTCAGGGTACTTTTTTATATGAGAGAATGTATTTTTAAAAAAGTTTTCAAGATGTGTTGACTTTAAATTGTATCTGATGTAAGATACTAATTGTCCGTTAAATACGACGACATGGCGGTGTAGCTCAGCTGGCTAGAGCGTACGGTTCATACCCGTGAGGTCGGGGGTTCGATCCCCTCCGCCGCTATATTTAATTTAACGGCCCGTTGGTCAAGTGGTTAAGACACCGCCCTTTCACGGCGGTAACACGGGTTCGAATCCCGTACGGGTCATCTAAAAAGATCATGCAAATTGCATGATCTTTTTTTGTTAAGTAAATTAAGACATACAACACTTCTACAAAATCACCCTATATTTTCTGAATATTCAACCTTCTATAAAAGGATAAATTAAATACTGTGTATATATGTAGACTTATTTCGAATAAAACGTCGAACGATTATAAAAGTGAAAACTGTTGTTTTGACAAAAATCCCAATAATCATCTTTTATAATGACAGTAATTAAACTATGCAGGTGGTGTTAAAAATATGCCTAAAGCAGGAAGGAATACTATGAATACAAGTACATTGGCGATGAATGAAAGTCAGCTTGGAACAATGAAGTGGACAAGTAAGTTGCGAATGAAATTTGAACAAGTTTTCTTTAGATGGGGATTCATAATTGTTGTTATTGGTTTTCTTTTAGGACGAGCATATATATTAACGAACATCTTACCTTTTGCATTGCCGTTTTTTGCTGCTGTTTATGTTATGAAGCGAGATAAAATGCCGCTCGCATTTTTAGCTCTGATGGGAGGAGCACTTTCAGTTTCGATAGATAATTTATTTTTTACTTTTGCATCTATTTTTACGTTCTTCATTTATAATATCTTCTTTAGTCGATTTACACGTAAAACTGTTGGACTTGTACCATTCCAAGTATTTATCTCCGCATTAACCGCACATTTAGTTGTTGTATATTTTGCGCAACAAACCGTCACCATGTATGACTTGCTCGTTAGTACGATCGAAGCGGGGCTTAGTTTCGTATTAACGATGATATTTCTGCAAAGTGTTCCACTCTTGGTGGAAAGGAAAGGGAAACAACAAGCGTTAGAAACAGAAGAAATTGTTTGTTTAATTATATTACTAGCATCTGTTTTAACGGGTACAACAGATTGGTTCGTTTATGATGCTTCTATTCAACATATTTTCACTAGATATTTAGTATTAGTATTTGCATTTATTGCTGGTGCGGCTACAGGGTCCACGGTGGGAGTCGTCACTGGATTGATATTAAGTTTAGCGAATGTGTCTAGTTTGTCTCAACTTAGCCTCCTTGCCTTTTCAGGATTGCTTGGGGGATTATTGAAAGAAGGAAAGCGTATAGGAGTTAGTTTAGGATTATTAATTGGTACAAGTTTAATTACGCTATATGTAGACAAGCAAACGAGTATTGTAACAACCTTAATTGAATCTGGTGTGGCAATTGTTTTCTTTTTATTAACACCGAAGCTTGTTATGGATCGTATTGCTAAATTTATGCCAGGTACACAAGAACACTCACAAGATCAACAACAATATTTACGAAGAATGCGCGATGTTACAGCGAACAAAATCAATCAATTTGCTAATGTATTTGCTGCTTTGTCTAATAGTTTTTCTGTATATGGGTACGTGGAAGAGGAAGATAAAGAAACAGAAGCGGATTTATTTTTAAGTACAATTACTGCAAAAACATGTCAAACGTGCTTTAAGAAGGATCAATGTTGGGTAGTTAATTTTGATAAAACGTACGATTATATGAAACAAATAATGAGTGAAACGGAAGAAGGAACACTGCAACATAATCGGAAGTTAGTTCGTGAATGGGACAAGCATTGTGTGAGAGGTAAGAAAGTAACAGATTTAGTAGCCGGTGAATTAGATCACTTTTATGAGGGGCAAAAATTACGAAAACAAATGAAAGAAAATCGCAGAATAGTAGCGGAACAATTATTAGGTGTATCAAAAGTTATGGAGGATTTCGCACAGGAAATACAAAGAGAGCGAGAAAATCATCAAGTACAGGAAGAACAAATTTTACAAGCGTTTCGTGATTTTGGTGTCGAAGTGGAGCATGTTGATATTTATTGTTTAGACAGAGGAAGTATTGATATTGAAATGTTGATTCCAGCTGCATCTAATGAGCATGGAGAATGTGAGAAGTTGGTTGCGCCGATGCTCTCGGATATTTTAAAAGAAAATATCGTTGTTAAGCATGAAGAGAAATCCTCTTATCCAAATGGTCACAGTTTAATATCATTTGGTTCAGCGAAGACCTATTCTCTTGATACAGGATTGGCTACGGCTGCAAAAGGTGGTGGGTTTGTTTCAGGCGATTCTTACGCGATGATGGATTTAAGTGTTGGGAAATATGCACTTGCGATTAGTGATGGTATGGGAAATGGGCAAAGGGCTCATATGGAAAGTAGGGAAACGGTAAAATTATTACAAAAGATACTTCAATCAGGTATTGATGAGGAAATAGCGATTAAGTCCATCAATTCAATTCTTTCTTTAAGAACGACAGAGGAGATGTATACCACGCTTGACTTGGCTATGGTAGATTTACGGGATGCGAGTGCGAAGTTTTTAAAGGTTGGATCGACGCCGAGTTTTGTTAAACGCGGCAATAATATTTTGAAAATTGAGGCAAGTAATTTACCGATAGGAATTATTGAAGATGTTGAAGTTGATGTGGTTGGTGAGCAATTAAAAACGGGTGATATTCTTATTATGATGAGTGATGGCATTTTTGAGGGAGCGCAACATGTGGAGAATCACGAGTTATGGATAAAGCGTAAAATTAAAGAACTACAAACAGAGGATCCACAAGAAATAGCTGATATTATTATGGAAGAAGTAATTAGGTCTGGTGATGGCTATATAAATGATGATATGACTATTGTTGTGGCGAAAGTAAAGAAAAATATGCCGAAGTGGGCTACGATTCCGATAGTGGGAATGCAGGCGCAATAAAATAATCAAAAAAACCTAGGTATTTACCTAGGTTTTTTTGATTAAAAAGGTAATGTAATTACTTTGTTGAATCTACAGGAGGAATGTAAGATAAAAATGTAATTTTTGTATATCTTTTTTTTGCACAATGTTTGTAAAAGTTGTACCATTATAGACAAGGTAACTAACGTTGCTGTTCTTGTTTAATGAAAGGTGATTACGAAGTTGAAAGATACATTTGTTGGAAAAGTAGATGACTTTGTAAAGCAGCATGATGTATTAAAGAAACATTCAACAATTGTTGTAGGGGTTTCTGGCGGTCCTGACTCTTTAGCTCTTCTATATTATTTGTTAGAAAAAAGAGCAGAAAAGCAACTCGAAATTGTAGTAGCACATGTGGATCATATGTTTAGAGGTAATGAATCTCATGAGGACCTACAGTTTGTGCAGGGTCTTTGCAAAGAGCTGGGAGTTATTTGTGAGACGATAAGGATTAATGTGTCGCAATATCAACAGCAATATGGAATGAATGCACAAGTTGCTGCTAGAGAATGCAGATATGCATTTTTGGAAACAATAATGAAGAAATATGATGCGGGATATGTAGCTCTTGGTCACCATGGAGATGATCAAGTAGAGACGATTTTAATGCGTCTTGTACGAGGGAGTACTCCGAAAGGGTACGCAGGAATTGCAGTGAAGCGTCCTTTTCATAATGGATATTTAATTAGGCCGTTACTTGGGGTAACTAAGGAAGAAATTGTTGATTACTGTAATAAGTTAAAAGTTATTCCGCGTATAGATCCGAGTAATAAAAAGGAAGTATATACAAGGAATCGATTACGTAAATATGTCCTTCCTTATTTGAAAGAGGAAAATCCACAAATGCATGAGAAATTCCAAAAATTTAGCGTGCAGATGCAAGAGGATGAGGCTTATTTGCAGGAATTAGCTTTTGAGAAAATGAATAAAGTAATTACAAAAAAAAGCGATAAACAAATTAGCTTATCAATTCCTGCCTTTGAATCCATGTCTATGCCTTTACAAAGGAGAGGGATTCAACTAATATTAAACTATCTTTATGAATATAAGATTCCATCTTCGCTTTCTTCTATACATATTGACAAGGTGATTGAATTTTTTAAGCGGATACAACCTTCAGGTTCATTGGATTTTCCAGGTGGCTTGAAAATTATTCGTACATACGAAGAATGTAGCTTTGGATTTAAACAAGAAATTGTTTCTCCTTTTTTGCAAGATTTATCAGTACCCGGGACAATTACATTACCGAACGGAGATAAATTTGTAACAGAGGTGAGCGAGGATATACCAAGTAACATGAATGAAACAGTGTTTGTTGCTAAGTATAATGATATATCGTATCCACTTCGTATTCGTTCTAGGGAAAATGGAGATCGCATGTCAATACAAGGTATGGATGGTACAAAAAAGATAAAAGCTATTTTTATCGAATCGAAAGTACCGAAAGAAAAAAGAGAAGAATGGCCGATCGTTTGTGACGCAAGTGAAAATATTATTTGGGTACCCTTGTTGAAACGATCTGCATTTGCTATTTCGAAAGAGGTAGCAAAGAAGGATAAATATATTATTATTCACTACAAAAGCAAGGAGTCTTCCGGGAGGATAATGAAATGATGAATCAAGATATCGAAAAAGTATTAATTTCTGAAGAACAAATACAGGAAAAGGTGCTTGAATTAGGTGCAGTTATTGCAGAGGATTACAAAAATACAGTACCGCTTGCAATTGGTGTACTAAAGGGTGCAATGCCATTTATGGCAGATTTATTAAAGAGAACAGATACATATCTTGAAATGGATTTTATGGCTGTATCTAGCTACGGTCACTCTACTGTTTCAACAGGCGAAGTAAAAATCTTAAAAGATCTTGATACTTCTGTAGAAGGTCGCGATATTTTAATCGTTGAAGATATTATTGATAGCGGTCTTACACTAAGCTATTTAGTAGACCTGTTTAAATATCGTAAAGCGAAATCTGTAAAAATTGTTACATTATTAGATAAACCAACAGGTCGTAAGGTTGATCTGAAAGCGGATTATGTTGGATTTACTGTCCCTCATGAATTCGTTGTAGGGTATGGATTAGATTATAAAGAGCAATACCGTAATCTTCCGTATGTGGGAGTATTAAAACCAAGTGTTTACTCAAATTAATTAAATACAGGCGTGACAATTGTATAGGAAAGTTTTTCTATGTTACGATTTACTATAGTGTTTATGCCGTGAGAGGAGGTTAGGAATGAATCGTATCTTCCGTAATACCATCTTTTATTTACTGATATTCTTAGTAGTAATTGGGATCGTAAGCTATTTTAATGGTTCGACGCAAAAAACGACATCAGTTAGCTACGATAAATTCATTACTAAACTTGAAAAAGGTGAAGTGCGCAATGTGCAGCTTCAACCGAAAAATGGTGTATTTGAAGTAAAAGGACAATTCAATACTTCTAACCAAGGAGAACAATTTGTTACTTATGCACCAAATACTGAGGAATTACAAAAGAAAATTAATGATAAAGCGCAAGGGGCCGAGGTTAAGTATCAACCAGCAGAAGAAACAAGTGCTTGGGTAACATTCTTTACTTCTATCATTCCGTTTGTCATTATCTTCATTTTATTCTTCTTCTTATTAAATCAAGCTCAGGGCGGCGGTAGCCGTGTTATGAACTTCGGGAAAAGTAAGGCGAAGCTATACAATGATGAAAAGAAAAAAATTCGTTTCAGAGATGTTGCTGGAGCTGATGAAGAGAAACAAGAGCTTGTTGAGGTAGTTGAATTCTTGAAAGACCCTCGTAAGTTCGCTGAAGTTGGTGCCCGTATTCCGAAGGGTGTTCTATTAGTGGGACCTCCAGGTACAGGTAAAACTTTACTAGCACGTGCTGTTGCAGGTGAAGCAGGCGTTCCGTTCTTCTCTATTAGTGGTTCTGACTTCGTAGAGATGTTCGTCGGTGTCGGTGCATCCCGTGTACGTGATTTATTTGAAAATGCAAAGAAAAATGCTCCTTGTATCATTTTCATTGATGAAATTGATGCAGTAGGACGTCAACGTGGTGCGGGTCTTGGCGGTGGTCATGATGAGCGTGAACAAACGTTGAACCAATTGCTTGTTGAAATGGATGGATTCGGTGCAAACGAAGGTATTATTATCATCGCTGCGACAAACCGTCCTGATATTCTTGATCCAGCATTATTACGTCCAGGTCGTTTTGACCGTCAAATTACAGTAGATCGTCCAGATGTAAATGGTCGTGAAGCTGTACTTAAAGTACACGCTCGTAATAAACCGCTTGATGAGAATGTCAACTTAAGAGCAATTGCAACTCGTACACCAGGATTCTCTGGTGCCGATCTTGAAAACTTATTAAACGAAGCTGCTCTAGTAGCTGCGCGTCAAGATAAGAAGAAAATTGATATGAGCGACATCGATGAAGCAACGGATCGCGTTATTGCAGGTCCTGCTAAGAAAAGTCGTGTTATCTCTGAAAAAGAACGTAATATCGTTGCATTCCATGAAGCTGGCCATACTGTAATTGGTGTTGTCCTTGATGAAGCGGATATCGTTCATAAAGTAACAATTGTCCCTCGTGGTCAAGCTGGTGGATATGCAGTAATGCTTCCGAAAGAAGATCGTTACTTCATGACAAAACCAGAGTTACTTGATAAAATCACTGGTTTACTTGGTGGTCGAGTAGCTGAGGAGATTGTATTTGGTGAAGTAAGTACAGGTGCTCACAACGACTTCCAACGTGCGACTGGCATTGCAAGACGTATGGTTACAGAATTCGGTATGAGTGATAAACTTGGCCCGATGCAATTCGGTAGCTCACAAGGTGGTCAGGTATTCTTAGGAAGAGACTTCCACTCAGAGCAAAACTACAGTGATGCAATTGCACATGAAATCGATGTGGAAATGCAAACTATTATGAAAGACTGTTACGCTCGTGCGAAACAAATTCTTACTGAAAAACGTGATAAGCTAGATATTATTGCGAAAACGTTACTTGAAGTAGAAACATTAGATGCAGAGCAAATCAATCATTTATATGATTACGGCAGACTGCCAGAGCGTCCAACATCTTCAGATGATGTGAAGGTAAACATCAACATGAAGAAAGATGATGAAGACGTAGAAGATAAGTAAGAGATGAAGGAGTGACAATAGTCACTCCTTTTTTATTTGTGGAATGAATGTAAGTGGCAAAAGAATTTAAATAAAACTATTATTAAAAATTGAAATAGAGAGCAATCTTTTTGTACAATGATGAGTATAGAAAAACTGATTATATAAGTATGTGTGATATGATGTTTTTATAAGTTTTATACATACTGCACAAATATAGATTAAATAAGATAAGTGGTGAGAATATGATTTTTGTATTGGATGTAGGGAACACAAATGCGGTATTAGGTGTGTTTGAAGAGGGGAAACTTCGTCAGCATTGGCGCATGGAAACAGATCGTCATAAAACAGAAGATGAGTATGGGATGCTTGTAAAGCAGTTGCTTGAGCATGAGGGTCTTTCGTTTGAAGATGTGAAAGGTATTATTGTGTCTTCAGTCGTGCCGCCAATTATGTTCGCTTTAGAGCGTATGTGTGAAAAGTATTTTAAAATTAAACCGCTTGTAGTAGGGCCTGGGATAAAAACTGGCTTGAATATTAAATATGAAAATCCACGTGAAGTAGGCGCGGACCGAATTGTAAATGCAGTAGCAGGAATCCACTTATATGGAAGTCCGCTTATTATTGTTGATTTTGGTACGGCTACTACATATTGTTATATTAACGAAGAGAAGCATTATATGGGTGGCGTTATTACACCGGGAATTATGATTTCGGCAGAAGCGTTATATAGTAGAGCAGCAAAACTTCCTCGTATTGAAATTACAAAACCGAGTAGTGTTATCGGGAAGAATACAGTAAGTGCGATGCAATCAGGTATTCTTTATGGATACGTTGGACAAGTGGAAGGTATTGTTAAGCGTATGAAAGAAGAAGCTAAACAAGAACCGAAAGTTATTGCAACGGGTGGATTAGCAAAATTAATTTCAGAGGAATCAAATGTAATTGATATTGTAGATCCATTTTTAACGTTAAAAGGTTTGTATATGTTATATGAACGTAATGCAAATTTACAACATGAGAAAGGTGAATAAATAAGTATGAAAGATTATTTAGTAAAAGCGTTAGCGTTTGATGGAGAAGTGCGTGCGTATAGTGTACGTACGACAAACACAGTAAGTGAGGCGCAAAAACGTCACGATACATGGAGAACAGCTTCAGCGGCACTTGGTCGTTCTTTAACTGCGGGTACAATGATGGGTGCTATGCTAAAAGGCGAGCAGAAGCTAACGATTAAGGTAGAGGGTAACGGTCCGATTGGTCCTATCTTAGTAGATGCCCATGCAAATGGAGATGTACGTGGTTATGTAACGAATCCACATGTTGATTTTGAAGGGACAGAACAAGGGAAATTACGTGTATATCAAGCGGTAGGTACAGAAGGATTTGTAACAGTAATTAAAGATATTGGTATGCGTGAGCCGTTTATCGGTCAATCTCCTATCGTTTCAGGAGAACTAGGGGAAGATTTCACATATTATTTCGCAGTTTCTGAGCAGACGCCTTCTTCTGTTGGTGTCGGTGTTCTTGTAAATGGAGATGACAGCGTATTGGCGGCGGGTGGATTTATCCTTCAAATTATGCCGGGCGCACAGGAAGAAACAATTTCATTCATTGAAGATCGTTTGCAAAAAACCCCTCCTGTATCAACGTTGATCGAACAAGGTCTTTCTCCAGAAGAGCTACTATATGCAGTCCTTGGAGAAGATAAAGTAAAAGTATTAGAAACTATGGATGTTCAATTTAATTGCACGTGCTCACGCGAACGTATTGAGAGTGTGTTAATTAGTTTAGGTAAAACAGAGTTAGAGCAAATTCGTGAAGAAGAAGAAGAGACGGAAGTTCACTGTCACTTCTGTAATGAACGATATAAATTCGCTAAAGAAGATATTACAAGCCTGATTGAGAGTCTGTAATAAAGAAGTTTAGGCGGAGAATCGGCTGCCCAAATAGATTGACAAACAGAGAATTTTCTGACAAAATCTAAATATAGATAAAACCAATAAAAATACTCGGTGTTAGGAGTGGCAGGAATGCGAGTGGCACAATCAGTTTCAGAATTAATCGGGAAAACGCCGATCGTTAAGTTGAACCGCATCGTAGAATCAGACAGCGCAGATGTATACTTAAAATTAGAATTTATGAATCCGGGGAGCAGTGTTAAAGATCGTATCGCGTTAGCTATGATTGAAGATGCTGAAAATAAAGGATTATTAAAAGAGGGCGATACAATCATTGAGCCGACAAGTGGTAACACAGGTATTGGCTTAGCGATGGTAGCGGCTGCTAAAGGATATAAGGCAATTTTAGTAATGCCAGAAACAATGAGTATTGAGCGTCGTAATTTATTACGCGCTTACGGTGCCGAATTAGTATTGACTCCAGGACCTGAAGGAATGGGTGGAGCAATTCGTAAGGCAACTGAATTAGCAAAAGAACATGGGTACTTTATACCACAACAGTTCCAAAATCAAGCGAATCCAGAAATCCACCGTTTAACAACAGGTCCAGAAATTGTTGAACAGATGGGTGATCAATTAGATGCGTTTATCGCGGGTATTGGTACGGGTGGAACAATTACAGGCGCTGGCGAAGTGCTGAAGGAAGCGTATAAAGATATTAAAATTTATGCGGTAGAACCTGCAGATTCGCCAGTATTATCTGGTGGGAAACCAGGACCACATAAAATCCAAGGAATTGGAGCGGGATTTGTTCCAGAGACATTGGATGTAGCGGTATATGATGAAATTATCCAAGTGAAAACAGAGCAAGCATTCGAATATGCAAGAAGAGTTGCTCGAGAAGAAGGTATTTTAGTAGGTATCTCTTCAGGAGCGGTCATCTATGCAGCGACAGAAGTTGCGAAGAAATTAGGTAAAGGGAAAAAGGTACTTGTTATTATTCCGAGTAACGGTGAACGTTATTTAAGTACACCACTTTATCAATTTGAATCATAATTGAATGCGATTGAAAAAGCATCCTTGAAAGAGGATGCTTTTTCTTTTTGGATTGGAAAAAGGAAAAGAGTGAATGACTAGAAAACTTCATGTAAAATAAGAGGTAGTATAATTAATTTATTTTCACTAGCCCTTGAGTATAATCATTCTCTGTATACATAACTCATGTAGTTGGAGCTGGTTAGTCTAAGAGGGTGGGATAAAAGAAGACGGGGTGTTGATATGCAACGAAGAAAATCTTTAGCGCTTTCTATTCCATATCAGTTAGATTTCTTTAAGCAATATAAATTTCTTTCCAAAAATAAGCCACAACATATTTTGTTAGAAAGTGGACGTGGTGGTCGTTATAACATTGTGGGGCTGGACCCAGTGGCGGTAATTCAAGGGAAGAATGAGGCGTTACATATAAGGGAAAGTGGTAAGGAAACAATAAAGCGAGGGAATCCATTAGATTTAATGCAAGAATATATGGAGAAATGGAAAACGGACTATAATCCGGAGTACCCGCCTTTTCAAGGTGGTGCAATTGGTTACTTTAGTTATGATTGTATCCGTTATATCGAAAAACTTCCTTCTCTTGCAGAGGATGATCTGAATATACCGGATATATTCTTTTTATTATTTGATGACGTGTTTGTGTACGATCAAAAAGAACAAGTGTTATGGATTATTACGCATTATGTAGATGAACATGAAAAGGCAGAAGGACGATTAAATGCATGGAAGGATCTTTGGGTGAAAGAAGCACCTGAATTGACTATGCCGTTTGAATGCCCTGGAAAGAAAAATGAAGCAGTTGCTTTTACGGAAGAGGGCTTTATGAAGGCCGTTGAACGTATTCAAGAATATATTGGAAATGGTGATGTGTTTCAAGTAAACTTGTCGACAAGACAAGAAAGGACGTTGCAAACACATCCGCTAGAAATTTATACAAGTCTTCGTGAAATTAATCCATCTCCATATATGGGCTACTTGGAGCTTGGGGATTTTCAAATTGTTAGTGCTTCGCCTGAATTGCTAATTAAAAAACAAGGGCCAGAAGTAAGTACAAGACCAATTGCTGGTACAAGATCCCGCGGTGCAAATGAACAAGAGGATGAAGAATTAGCAAGGGAATTAATTGAGAACGAAAAGGAAAGAGCAGAGCATGTAATGCTTGTGGATTTAGAACGAAACGATTTAGGCCGGATTTGTAAATATGGAACGGTTGAAGTAGATGAATTTATGGTAATTGAAAAGTACTCGCACGTTATGCATATTGTTTCTAATGTGCGCGGTGAAGTGGAAGAAGGTAAGGATGCGTTCGATTTAGTAAAGGCCGTATTTCCTGGCGGGACAATTACTGGTGCCCCGAAAATACGTACGATGGAGATTATTGAAGAATTAGAGCCTGTTCGCCGAGGGATTTATACAGGTTCAATTGGTTGGATTGGTTATTCCGGAGATACGGAATTGAATATTGTAATTAGAACGCTGCTTGCTAAAGATGGGCAAGCACATGTACAAGCTGGAGCGGGAATTGTAATTGATTCGAATCCAAAAAATGAATATAAAGAGTCGTTAAAAAAGGCAATCGCTTTATGGCGTGCGAAAGAAAGTAGCGAAGAAACGGTTAGGTGAGAGAAATGATATTGATGATTGATAATTATGATTCTTTTACATTTAATTTAGTGCAGTTTCTAGGAGAACTTGGACAAGAGCTTGTTGTTAAGCGTAATGATGAGGTGACTATTTCGGATATTGAGAATATGAAGCCAGACTTTTTAATGATTTCGCCAGGTCCATGTAGTCCTAATGAAGCGGGTATTAGTATGGAGGTTATTCAATACTTCGCTGGAAAGATTCCGATTTTTGGAGTTTGTCTTGGGCACCAATCAATTGCGCAAGTGTTTGGTGGAGAGGTTGTTCGTGCAGAACGATTAATGCATGGGAAAACGTCGCCTATGCATCATGATGGAAAGACGATTTTCTCGGATATTCCTAATCCGTTTACTGCAACGCGTTATCATTCCCTTATCGTTAAGAAAGAGACGTTACCAGAATGCTTAGAGATCACATCTTGGACGGAAGAGGGAGAGATTATGGCGCTTCGTCATAAAACGTTGCCGATTGAAGGCGTACAATTCCATCCAGAATCTATTATGACTTCTCATGGGAAAGAGTTGTTGCATAATTTTATTCGTAAATATAGCCCAAGTGTGACGTTATGTTAATTTACGTAAATGGCGCGTATGTAGAAGCGAGTGAAGCGGAAATTTCTCCTTATGATCATGGTTATTTATATGGGCTTGGAGTTTTTGAAACGTTTCGTATTTATAATGGTCATCCTTTCTTGTTGGATGATCATTATGAACGTTTAATGGATGCGCTGGATACATTGCAAATCAAATGGACAATGACGAAAGATGACATAATACGTATTTTGGAGAATCTACTCGCTAAGAATGGATTGAAGCATGCGTATATACGCTTTAATGTATCGGCGGGTATAGATGAAATAGGATTGCAAACGAATGTGTATGAAGAACCATCTGTTATTGTTTTTATAAAACCTTTAGCAATTCCGGGGGATGTAGTGGAGAAAGAAGGGGTTATTTTAAAACAAGTACGAAATACACCAGAGGGTGCGTTTCGCTTGAAGTCCCATCATTATTTAAATAATATTTTAGGGAAACGCGAAATTGGAAATGGTGTGAATAAGGAAGGGATTTTCCTTACTGAAACAGGTTATGTTGCAGAGGGGATTGTTTCGAATCTCTTTTTTGTTAAAGGAGGTACTTTGTATACTCCTTCATTAGAAACAGGGATTTTAAACGGTATCACTCGTGCATTTATTATAAAGGTTGCTGAAGAGCAGGGTATAGAAGTAAAGGAAAGTTTCTTTACGAAAGATGAATTGCTTTCAGCGGATGAAGTGTTCGTAACGAACTCTATTCAAGAAATTGTTCCTCTTTATCGTATAGAGGGGGAAGATTTCCCGGGCAAAGTGGGAATAGTTACAAAAAGATTTATGGATCTTTATGAAGTGCAGAGAGAGAAATTGTGGAGCAGAAATGAATTGCGAAGAGGAGATGTGTAATTTGAAGTGGGATTATGATTTACGCTGCGGCGAATATACATTGAACTTAAATGAAAAGACATTAATTATGGGGATTTTAAATGTAACGCCAGATTCGTTTTCTGATGGCGGGAGTTACAACGAGGTAGATGCTGCAGTGTGTCACGCGAAAGAAATGAAAAATGAAGGCGCTCATATTATTGATATCGGTGGTGAATCTACCCGCCCGGGTTTTGCTAAAGTTTCGGTAGAAGAAGAAATAAAGCGGGTTGTTCCGATGATTCAGGCCGTTTCGAAAGAAGTGAAATTACCTATTTCAATTGATACGTATAAAGCTGAAGTTGCAAAACAAGCGATTGAAGCTGGTGCTCATATTATTAATGATATTTGGGGAGCGAAGGCGGAACCGAAGATTGCTGAAGTTGCAGCCTATTATGATGTGCCCATTATCTTAATGCATAACCGAGATAATATGAACTACCGTAACTTAATGGCTGATATGATTGCTGATTTGTATGAAAGCATTAAAATTGCTAAAGATGCTGGTGTGCGAGATGAGAATATTATTTTAGACCCAGGTATCGGTTTTGCGAAAACGCCTGAACAAAATTTAGAAGCGATGCGTAATTTAGAACAGTTAAATGTACTGGGTTATCCAGTCCTCTTAGGTACTTCAAGAAAGTCCTTTATTGGCCATGTATTAGATTTGCCAGTGGAGGAGCGTCTTGAAGGGACGGGCGCTACAGTTTGTCTTGGTATTGAAAAGGGCTGTGAGTTTATCCGTGTTCATGATGTGAAAGAAATGGCGCGTATGGCTAAGATGATGGATGCGATGATTGGTAAGGGGGCAAAGTAATTGGATAAAATTTATATCCATGATATGGAATTTTACGGTTATCATGGTGTATTCCCAGAAGAGAATAAATTAGGTCAGAGATTTAAAGTAGATTTAACGGTGGAGTTGGATTTAAAACGCGCAGGAGAAAGTGATGACTTAGAGCATTCTGTCAATTACGGGGAGCTTTTCGAACTATGTAGAAAAGTTGTTGAAGATAGAACGTATAAGCTTGTGGAGAGTATCGCTGAAAATATCGCTACAGATATATTGAAACAATATGAAAGTATTTCACGGTGTACAATTAAGGTAATTAAACCAGATCCGCCAATACCGGGGCATTATCGTGCTGTAGCTGTGGAAATTACGAGAGAGCGTCCATGAATAATATAGCGTACATTGCATTAGGTTCAAATATTGGAGAGCGTTATACGTATTTAACTGAAGCGATTCAGTTTTTAAATAAAAACCCTTATATCCAAGTTGATGATGTTTCGTCTGTATATGAAACGGAACCAGTTGGCTATACTGACCAAAGTTGCTTTTTAAATTTAGTTATAAAAATTTCTACCAATTTATCGCCGCAAGAATTATTGAAAATAACGCAAAAGGTAGAGAATGATTTAGGAAGAAAAAGGGAAATCAGGTGGGGCCCGAGGACTATCGACCTTGACATTTTACTATATAATCAAGAAAATATTGAAGCAGAGAATCTTATTGTTCCGCATCCGCGGATGTTCGAAAGAGCTTTTGTTATCGTTCCGTTGTTAGAAATTAATCAAGATATAAAACAAGACATTTCATGTTCGCAAGTAGAAGAAATGAAAAGGCGAGAGGGAGTAACGGTATGGAAGCAGAAAAATGGGGAAGACGCATTCGTGCTTTTCGAAAGCTAAAAGGCTATACACAAGAAGGTTTTGCTAAAGAATTAGGGGTATCTGTATCTGTTTTAGGTGAAGTTGAGAGAGGGAATCGATCGCCTTCCCAAGATTTTGTAGTAGAAGTTGCTAAAGCATTAAAGGTCTCGATAGATGAACTGATGCCGAAGTGACTATGAAGGAAGGAGTAAATCGAGTGTTAAAGATTGCAAATATTGAGATGAAAAATCCGGTTGTATTAGCACCGATGGCGGGAGTGTGTAACTCTGCATTCCGTTTGACAGTAAAAGAATTTGGTGCAGGTTTAGTTTGTGCCGAAATGGTAAGTGATAAGGCAATATTACTTAATAACAAAAGAACATTAGATATGCTATATATCGATGAGAGAGAAAAGCCATTAAGTTTACAAATTTTTGGTGGAGAGAAAGAGACTCTTGTAGATGCTGCGAAATACGTAGATAAATATACGACAGCAGACATTATTGATATTAATATGGGTTGCCCAGTACCGAAAATCACTAAGTGTGATGCAGGAGCAAAGTGGCTTTTAGACCCAAATAAAATATATGAGATGGTAGCGGCGGTTGTAGATGCTGTTGAAAAACCAGTTACAGTTAAAATGCGTATTGGTTGGGATGAAGATCATATTTTTGCAATAGAAAATGCTAGAGCTGTTGAGCGTGCTGGTGGACAAGCGGTAGCGGTTCATGGGCGTACACGAGTGCAAATGTATGAAGGTAAAGCGGATTGGAATATTATTAAACAAGTAAAGCAGGCTGTAAATATTCCGGTTATCGGAAATGGTGATGTCGAAACACCGCAAGATGCAAAGCGTATGCTTGATGAAATTGGTGTAGATGGTGTTATGATTGGTCGCGCTGCTCTTGGGGATCCGTGGATGATTTATCGTACGGTAAAGTATTTGGAGACAGGTGAGTTAATGCCAGAACCAACAGTGCGTGAGAAAATTGATGTATGCATGTTGCATCTAGATCGTCTTATCGATTTAAAGAACGAAAATGTTGCCGTAAGAGAGATGAGAAAGCATGCAGCTTGGTATTTAAAAGGTGTTCGTGGTAATGCGAGTGTGCGTAATGGTATCAATACTTGCAACACACGTGAAGACCTTGCGAATGTATTAGGTGCATTTGTAGAAGAAGTAGAAGCGAAACAACAAACGATTTACGTTGGTTAATAAGGGGGCGTAGAAGATTGACATTCTTCTATACACTTCCTATAATTACGTGAAAGAAAGAAGAACTGCCAGTTAGTTGCTGGCAGTTTTTCTAGTTGAGTAGAAAATGCTATACTGTATATATTGTAAAAATTAATAGAGCTGGAGTGATATTAATATCATGGATAACATGAACCACGAAGAATTAAACGACCAATTGCTTGTTCGTCGTGAAAAGCTACATAATTTACGTGAGCAAGGAATCGATCCGTTCGGTAAACGATTTGAACGCACAAATTCAACAACTGACTTAGTAAGTCTATATGGAGAATTCTCTAAAGAAGAATTAGAAGAGAAAGAAATCACGGTTTCTATCGCTGGTCGTATTATGACAAAACGCGGTAAAGGAAAAGCGGGATTTGCGCACATTCAAGATTTACAGGGGCAAGTTCAAATTTATGTTCGTAAAGATACTGTTGGAGATGAAGAGTATGAGTTATTTACGACAGCAGATTTAGGTGACTTAGTAGGTATTGAAGGTAAAGTGTTCAAAACAAACGTTGGAGAACTTTCAGTAAAAGCAACAGGATTTACACTTTTAACGAAATCTCTTCGTCCATTACCGGATAAATACCACGGATTAAAAGATGTTGAACAACGCTATCGTCAACGTTACTTGGACTTAATTACAAGTATGGAAAGCCGTGAAACGTTCGTTACCCGTAGTAAAATCATTCGCGAAATGAGAAGATATTTAGATGACAACGGTTATCTTGAAGTAGAAACGCCTATGATGCACGCGATTGCAGGTGGAGCGTCTGCTCGTCCTTTCACTACACACCATAATGCGTTAGATATGGAATTATATATGCGTATCGCAATTGAACTTCATTTAAAACGTCTTATTGTGGGTGGATTAGAAAAGGTTTATGAGATCGGCCGTGTATTCCGTAATGAGGGTGTATCAACTCGTCATAACCCTGAGTTTACGATGATTGAATTATATGAAGCGTATGCTGATTATAATGATATTATGAAACTAACAGAAAATATGGTTGCTCATATCGCGAAAAAAGTATTGGGTACAACAACAATCCAGTATGGTGATTATGAAATTAATCTAGAGCCAGAATGGACACGTCTTCATATGGTAGATGCAATTAAGCAACACTCTGGGGCAGATTTCTGGAATCCAATGAGTGTAGAAGAAGCGCGTGAACTTGCGAAAGAACATAATGTAGAAATTAAAGATACAATGGAAGTTGGTCATATTATTAATGAGTTCTTCGAACAAAAAGTAGAAGATAAATTAATCCAACCAACATTTATTTACGGTCATCCGGTAGAAATTTCGCCACTTGCGAAAAAGAATGACGAAGATCCACGATTCACAGATCGTTTCGAGTTATTTATCGTTGCACGTGAACATGCAAATGCATTCACTGAGTTAAATGATCCAATCGATCAAAAAGAACGTTTTGAAGCTCAATTAAAAGAGCGCGAGCAAGGTAATGACGAAGCTCACATGATGGATGATGATTATATCGAAGCTCTTGAGTACGGCATGCCTCCTACGGGCGGATTAGGAATCGGTATTGATCGTTTAGTTATGTTATTAACAAATGCACCATCTATTCGTGATGTACTATTATTCCCTGCTATGCGTCATAAACAAGACTAAGCTTTGGAGATTTCTCCAAAGCTTTTTTTATTTTACTATGAGTGACATGAAGGCAGTGGATCTTGATAGGGTAGATAATGCGTGTAGAAATTATATTTATATAGAAGAAACATGCTATTTTTATACTTTTTTACTAAGTTAAAAATTTTATTAGAAAAACTATTGCATTTTAATAATCAAACTGGTATATTTATATTCGTTGCCACGAGAGGTAACAAAAGAAACAAACGAAAAACAACTTATTGAAAAAAGTTGTTGACGAAAATATAACTAAATGTTATATTAATAAAGTCGCTTCTGAGCGATGAAGTAGTTCTTTGAAAACTGAACGAAACAAACAACGTGAACGTCAATTTTTATTTTTAGATGCTAGACAAACTAACT